>JAICIM010000051.1 GCA_025928885.1 Ktedonobacteraceae bacterium
ATGCAGGCCATCACCTAAACTGGCAAGCACATCCACTGGTGCAGGCACAAACAGCGGATTGACAGATTTTGCCGCCGCAGTCATATACCAGCCAATCAACAGGATAAGCGCCAACAATACTGGGGGGAGCACTGAGAGCAAGCGCAGCGCGACTTTCGCACTGGCAGTAGATGAATGGTGAGCAGAACCGCTCACAACAAATGATGCCTGATGCTTCTGGGCAAGCGTATCGGTCTGATGCACGCCCACCATTGCATCGTTCTCTGTAGAGGTTGTTACACTCATATCATCCCTCGGTAGCTATACTGACGAAACACGCTATCAGACATAGGGATTCGCCAATTCAACTGACTCGGGGAGGCTTGTGAGGGAGATGAACGAAGACCACAATTATGAATAGCTGACACCATACTGCCTGGTAGTCACGTACCGGGAAGTATGTTGAGAGAGAAGGATGCATCATTGCTCCTACTCGATACAAACAACTATTCGCCTGGTTTGCCAGGACCGCTCTGTGTGATCTGCATACAAACCTTCTCCCATCCGGACTATACCGTCGGCTTCGGAATCGCACCGAATCTGTCGCCACATCAACGTAAAGCTGATGAAGGACTCGCGGGCTTACTCCCTCTGCATCTGCTGAGAGAGCATACCGCCGGTCGGGAATTGCACCCTGCCCCGAAGGTCTCTATGCATCATTATGCCACAAAGCTTGAGCATGCGGCAAGGGCCGACATTAGCGATTTTCTACCCGATGAAACTCTTCCGCATAAGTATAACCATGCCGCTCGCCCACGTCCTTCGCCCAGGCATACATCCATTTCTCAATCTCATCAATCTGGCTGGCGAGCTGGCTCTCATGAGCACGCAGCGCCTGCATCTTGCGTTCTATGGTCGTACTAATATCTACGGCATAGTTCGTAACCGGGGCCGCCATGATATACAGCTCCGATACTTTATGCGGCTGATACCCTTCCTCCAACAGTTCGGGAAAATCCCAGGGGTTCTGCGATGCAGGATACACTGCCGCCATCACCGCCTGCCCTGCTGCCAGATGATCGGGATGATACGCACCGATGCTGAGTGCGGGCGTCCATCTGCGTTCGGGGGTCTGACATACCAGACGCGATGGGCGATAGCGGCGCAAAAGACGCACGATGTCGCGCCGTAGCTGCAGCGTTGGCTGTAATTGTCCATCAGGATAATCGAGGAATATCACATCCTTTACGCCCAGTATCTGTGCTGCCGCCTGCTGCTCTTTCTTACGCGTCTCAACTATTTGCTGCCTGGCAGCAGGACCAACATCAGTTGCCTCGTCTGGCCCGCCGCTACCACCATCGGTACAAAGCACATAATATACGTCCCAGCCCTCTTGCGCCCAGAGCGCAACCGTTCCGGCCACCGCAAATTCAGCATCATCAGCATGCGCGACAACAACCATCGCCACTTTCTGTTGCTCTTGATCAGTCACAGGATCTCTCCTACTACTTTCTTCTCATAACTATCACAATCAATGGCAGAGATCAGATGAACCCTGATCTCTGCCATTGATTGTAACAGATTTTACCAATTTATGAAAAATGGCCCAAGTTCTCACTTGCTCTTACTCCCACTATTGTCTGGCTGCTGCTCTCTCCCGTTTCAGGTAATCTCCCGTTATCCCACATTATCCCCTTATTTGATGTCTGCTCCCTTCTTCACATGGTCTAGTATGGTATAGGGATGATATACTGATGTAGTTTAATGTGGATACAATGCTTTTACAGAGGAGCAAGCATTATGGTCATTCCGCCTTCTGTATCGGTACTATTTCCCCCAGGAGGTCAACGGATTCTTTTTGTACAAGCTCACCCCGATGATACAGACCACTTATGCGGGGGAACCGTTGCTCGTCTTGTGGAAGAAGGGAAAGACGTTTTTTACCTTTTCGTAACCAGGGGAGATAAAGGAAGTGATGACCCCGAAATGACTCCTGAACGTCTATCAGCTATCAGAGAGCAGGAACAAAGGCATGCAGCAGAGGTACACGGGGTAAAGGAAATCGTATTCTTAGATGGATATTTTGATAGTGAAGTTGAAAACACATTAACCTTACGGCGTGAGTTAATACTTGCTATCCGGCAATTGAAGCCGGATATCATATTTACTTTTGACCCCTGGAGAAGAAACGAAACACACCCCGATCATAGAGCCGTAGGAATGTGTACTCTTGACGCTGTAGCTTGTGCCAGGAATCGCATGAGTCACCCTGAACAACTAGGAGACGGATTAACAGCACACCGGGTAAAAGAGCTTTACTACTTTGCAACCGATCAACCAAATATATGGATCGATATTAGCAGAGTAGTTGAAAAGAAGATAGCTGCTTTGAAATGCCACGAAAGCCAAACAAAGCACAAAGACTTGTACAAGTGGGTTGCGGAAAAAGGTCTAGTAGCAGGCGTAGGGCAAAAGCTGAAAGTAGCAGAAGCCTTTAATAGACAAACACCTTAACGGCACTAGTTTACCTGGGGAAGATTCCTAACTCTATCCCCAGGTGACACACATAGGGATTATCAGGAGCCAGCGCGTTAAGAGTTAAGTAGATTTCTCTCACCTGCTTTTCTCCCTGCTGTGAATGGACTTCCTTTGCTATGTTTAGCGCTTTTTTTGCTAACTTTGCGCTTTCCTCGTACTCTCGTTCAATGAGCAGGAGCCGGGATTCAGTAATAGAAAAATCCATATACCCTGTTGGACGTACCGAATTGAGGTAACTTCCTGCAATAGTTAAGGCATTATGAGCGTCTTTTACAAGTTGCATGCTTGCCCTTCTGTGAGTATTTTTGAAAGAGTTAACTAGTTCTTCGCTATCGGTATGGAATAGGGCAAAACGCGTTAGTGTCTTAGCTCGTTCATGATGAACTGAGTACAATGTAAACCATAAGAAAGTATCGTCTTCCTGTACTTTCCCCTTATACAGCAAATCAAGCGCTAGATTCTGCCAATTTCTACACTGTGCTTTTAGCTTCTCATCCGCTCCTGCAAAAAACGCGTTAACCTCTGCTGCTAGTAGGTATGTATTCCCTTTCAAAGCTCCTGATCGGGTAGACTCAGCATATGATATGATAATGCTCCCTCAATATCTTGTCTAGCAGCTCCCCGATTCTCTTGTAAGAGATGTATTCTTGCTCTTTTGTAGAGAGAGGTTCCACAAAGCTCGCAATCTTTCCTCTCTGGCAATAGGGCAATGTCTACAGCATTATTGGCATATCTCAAAGCTTCCTGGTCTTTTTTATTGTGTTGAGCAATAAAAGCTGAGTGTTGATAATATCGGCCCAAAAGGTCTAACCAGCTATCTTTTTCCCTCTCAGGGGCTTGTTTCACTAGCCGCTCAAGTTCTTCTTGGTGTTTGAGGAATCTGTAAACTGCTGATGGCGCGTATCTATTCGGGCCTGTATGAGCAAGCGCTAAAACATCCTCATACAATCCATAAGTGTTCTCTTTTAATTGTTCTGTTTCGTTTTCGAGGTTCTTTATATACTCCTGATCCTGGTTGGGATCTATGACGCTACGCCATGTTAAGCCAAGTAAACTGGGCGGAATTGATAAGACCTTACACAAGAAAATACGACGATCCATTTCGGCTAGATATTCTAGGGACTCCCAATAGGCTATTGCCTGCTTACTTACTCCACATACAATAGCAAAATCTTCCTGTTTTTTCCACCCTTTTTTAACCCTATAGTCTGCTATGACATCACCCATGTGAGGAAGCCCATACTTCCCAGGAGAATAACCACCATAACGTAGCTTGTTCATATCTAATCCCCTTCCCTGGAAGACTATCCTTAATGATCATTGTAACGCTTATGATGCATCATTGCAATAACATCCCACTATCTTTGTTTTTCTCCAAAGTTCCTTAGAAATCAAAACGGTTCTTTCTTGCTCTCCTGAATATTTTCAGTAGCATTGAATAGGGGAAAGTACAAGAGGATGGAAGAATTTATCAATATCGCATAACGATGATGAAAGAGGGAAAGAGTATGGGGAGGCAACAGACGAGCATTAACACAGTATTTCAAGCCTATCTGACACATTATCACCTGTCCCCGTTGGATGTCTCAATAGTTTCACAGGCACGCTACTCGACGGTGTGGAACATCTTGCACAATAAGCCGGTGAAACCTGCCCATACGGACCTTGTACGAGCCGGATTACAACGGATGACAGGGATACCATATACAGCACCGATAGAACACCTTCCACAAACAGAACAAAAGCAGGGAGCATTGCATCATGCACAATAAATACATCATTGAGCCGAACGGGGTAGAGTCCGCAAGGCTCATTAACCAGGAGTATCTCTTGACAGAGGCAATGGGTGGGCTATTCCCTGTTGAGATAGAACCTCATCAGCTACAAACAGTCCTCAACCTGGGATGTGGACCTGGGGAGTGGGAGAATGAAGTAGCATTCAAACATCGTCATATTCAGATAATAGGGTTAGATATAGATGCTGATATGGTCAAGTATGCAGCCACCAGGGCAAGAGTACAACATCTTGAGAATGCAACCTTTGAAGTAATGGATGTGAAAGAGCCTCTCGATTATCCTGATAATTCTTTTGACCTGGTGAGCGGGCGTCTGCTGTTCGGCTTCATGGATCGGGATTCGTGGCCTGGCCTTCTGAAAGAATGCTACCGCGTGGTAAAACCAGGTGGCATTGTTTGCCTTGCAGAGTATGAAACAACGATCTCGAATAGTTATGCGCTCCAATATCTCTACGGACGTTTGTACAAGGCATTAGCAGACCAGGAGAGAACATACTCAGTCGATAGACGGTCAACAGGTATCTGCCATATGTTAGACAGGCTATTACAGCATGCAGGATTCATAGAAAGGGCATCTCGCTCTTTCCACATTGATAGCTCCTATGGTTCCACCTATCACTATGCAGGTTGTAACAATGTGGAAATAGCATTCGCACTCATCAAGCCCTACCTCTTACAAGCTGGCAAGGTGGAAGAAGCCGAATATGAAGCCCTTCATGCTCAGATGCAACTGGATCTTCATCAGGAGGGCTTTACTTGCATCTCCTATGGTCTACGAGCATGGGGGTACAAGCCATGATACAGGTTATTCTCCCCTACTATCATAAATACACCATCCCCATGTTAGAAGCTGGTGGGAGCGTTACTCTCGTAGAAGATGCCAACGACACACCAAACGGGAAACTATACCGCGTAATTCTACCTGAAGGGAGCAAAAGAGAGCAGCTCGCAACCGAACTTGCTCACGCTCGTAAGTTCCTACTCACCCTACCCGATCAAAGCGTATTTTACGAGTTATACCACCTCTCAATCAACTACAGTACCGTCTCACCACCTTTCTATAAACATCCACACCCTAAACGGCATGATATATTCTAGCCTTTACCACTGAAAGCCCTGTAGATTGCTCACCTATAGGGCTTCCCTTCTTAATTGTAAAGATAGGAAACATTGCACCTATTATCTACCTCAGCAGCATAAACAAAGGCCAGACGCCTATCTCCCTTCTCAACTGAAATATCTTCCCCCTCAGACTCGTGTTACTATCGTTATAACCATCAGAGCACTCGTCAGCGGTGCAAGAGAACGCAGTGTGGTCTGCTCGGTCGTGTTCAAATCCAATACTTCATTCTTTACAGTATTGGCACTCAAGGGATATAATAGGGCATCTACGAGGAGGCATATGAGTACCGAATTACGCATTATACCGATCCGAGGCATCGGAGATATTCACCCAGGAGACGACCTGGGCCTTACTATCTATGAAGCCTTGCGCAAACAAGATTTGCAGGTTGAACAGGGCGATATCATAGTAGTGACACAAAAAATTGTATCCAAAGCCGAGGGGCGCACCGTCGATCTCAATGATGTGCAGCCGTCCGCTTTTGCCAGTGCGCTAGCAGAGCAATATCAGAAGGACGCCCGGCATGTTGAAGTCGTGTTGCAGGAGAGTAAACGCATTGTGCGTATGGATCACGGCGTGATCATCAGCGAAACGAAACATGGCTTCATCTGCGCAAACGCCGGTGTGGACGAATCGAACGTCAATGGAGCGCAACTGCTCACGCTTTTGCCGATCGATTCCGATCTCTCAGCTCTGGCCTTGAAAGCCAACCTGCAACAACTCGCAGGGGGCAACCCTTCTGTTGAAATTGCTGTGATTATTTCAGATACCTGGGGCCGTCCCTGGCGCACCGGACAGGTGAATATGGCTATCGGCGTTGCTGGCCTGGAACCGCTGGCAGACTATCGCGGCCAGATCGACTCGTATGGCTACGAGCTGCATGCCAGTATCATCGCTGTCGCAGACGAGCTGGCGGCGGCGGCAGAGCTGGTCATGGGCAAGATCGATCAGGTCCCGGTCGCCCTGATTCGCGGCTACCAGTATATACCGGGATCGAGCAATGGAAGCGCACTCATCCGCGACGGTGCAACCGATATGTTCCGTTAGCACATTGGATGGAAAAGGAAAAAGCTATCGTGACGATACAGTCCGAAACTCGACAGGACACGCAATCACAACGGGCGGGTGATCTTGCCACGCTGCTGCGTAGTCGTCGGAGCGTGCGGAAATATCAGGCCCGCCCCGTCGCGCGTGAATTGCTCGAACAGATGCTGGAGGCAGCACGCTGGGCGCCTTCCCCACATGGCAGGCAGCCCTGGCGTTTTGTCGTGCTGACGCGTCAGGAGCCAAAACAGGCTCTTGCGGATGCGATGGGCGATGAATGGCGGCGCAATCTGCAAATGGACAAACAGGAGGAAGAGATCGTTAATCTGCGCCTGGAAAAATCGCATCAGCGCATCTTGCAAGCACCTGCCATCATCATCCCCTGCCTGTATGTCGAGGATCTGGATAGGTATCCCGACGAGAAGCGCCAGAGCGATGAAACGATCATGGCGATTCAGAGCCTCGGCGCAGCGATCCAGAATATGCTCCTCATGGCCTACGAGCTAGGGTTGGATACGGGGTGGATGTGTGCGCCTCTCTTCTGTCCAGATGTCACCAACGAAGCATTAGATCTGGACAAGCGGCTCACTCCCCAGGCATTGATTACCGTTGGATACGCTGCGGCTGATCCACAGAGGCGTCCCCGCCTCCCATTAAGCGATCTCATTGTTCGCTTTGACTGAGGGTATGTATATGATAGTTGTTCTTTCTGGAGGAGTTGGAGGAGCACGCTTCTTACAGGGCGTCGTTCAGGTCGTTCCCCAACAACAAATCACCGTCATCTCCAATACCGGAGACGATCGGGAGTTCTACGGCCTGCATGTCTCCCCGGATGTCGATATCGTCCTCTACTCGCTGGCTGGCATCGTCGATGCCGCCAATGGTTGGGGCATCCGCGACGATACCTACAACACCATGCAACAATTGACGCGCTACGGCAACGAAGACTGGTTCCTGCTTGGCGACCGCGACCTTGCCACGCATATTCATCGCACCAATCTGTTGCGACAGGGAAAAACCTTGAGTGAGGTTACGGACGATCTACGCGCCCGCCTGGGACTGGATATACGCGTCTTGCCCATGAGTGACCAGCCCGTCGCCACCCATATTCAAACCCCCGCCGGGCTGCTGCATTTCGAGGAGTATCTCGTCAAGCATCGCACCGCTGAAGATGTGCAGGATGTCGTCTTTGTGGGAGCCAGCGAAGCTAAACCAGCGCCGGGCGTGCTGGATGCTATCAAACAGGCCGATGCCATTCTCATCGCCCCCAGCAATCCAATTGTCAGCGTCGGCACTATCTTAGCCGTTCCCGGCATCCACGATGCTCTGCACGAGGCAAGCGGCATGGTTATCGCGATCAGTCCGATTGTCGGCGGCGCACCCATCAAAGGTCCAGCAGATAAAATCATGAGGGGTCTGGGACTTGAGGTATCGGCGGTTGGCGTCACGCGCTGCTACCGCGATTTCCTGGATGTCATGATTATCGATGAGCAAGACGCGCAGCTTACCCGTGAGATTGAAGATCTGGGCATTCCTGTTGTTGTAACCGATACCATCATGCGCGATGACGCGACGAAAGCAGCTCTGGCGCGGACAGCGTTACAAGCAGCAGGATTAACGATATAGGCAGAGAAACACTGCTTCAGCAGGATAAAGCATGGCATATCGAGCACTTATTCCAGTGAAGACATTAAGCGAGGCGAAAAGTCGCCTCGCACCTTACTTAACCCAACACCAGCGGGCAACGCTGGTGCTGGACATGTTACGACACGTCATCGACGTTTTGCGTGGCAGCAAAAGCCTGGAGACGATCTCTGTTGTCAGCCCCGACCCGAACGTGTTGCAACAGGTACAGGTATGGGGTGTTCATGCTCTCCTTGAGGAAGCACAAGGCCATAATCCTGCGCTGACCGCCGCCGCACAAAAAGAACTGGCAAGCGGGGCCACTGCCCTGCTGACCCTCTCCGCCGACCTGCCCCTGTTGCGCACCTATGATGTCCAGCAGATGATCGAGCAATCACAGCACTACGAGGTCGTGCTAGCCCCATCTTATGAAGGAACCGGCACCAATGCCCTGCTCGTGCGCCCACCGCTCGCCGTTCCCTATGTGTTTGGCCCCGGCAGTTTGCAACAGTATCAGGCCGAAATCCAACAACGCTTTCTCAGCAGTACGCTGTACATCAGCCCGGGTACACGCTTCGATGTCGATACGATCGATGATGTCCACATGTTTCGCTACTCCGAAACCGCCTCGGCCTAGAGAACATAATCAGGCCCGGACCTTCGTAGTTGCGCAACTTTATCGCGCCTGGTCCACCCTTCTCAACGGTGTTACCGGCGCTATAAAGTCGCGCAACTACGAAGGTCCGGGTCGGGTTGTAAAGATGACTAATGAGGACCAGCCGCCTCTTCAGTGCCACATGGACCGCCTCCGGTATTCTCCTCAATCTCCACCACTTCGCCCTGCATCGTCAGGATTGGTCGATACCAGAGCGACATGCGCTCAGACGAACGACCGATATAATGACAGATGAACGAGCGGCGAAAACGATCCTTTGATGTGTTTGGTTGCGAGCCATGCACTAAGCTGCCATTGAAAAAGAGGACATCTCCGGGCGCGAGATCGACTGGTACGGCATGCAAACCTTCTGGAATCGGTACATAATCGCGCGTGAAAGAGAGGCTTCTATCCGCCTCTTCCGGGCAAAAAATGTCCATCGCGTGCGTGCCAGGAACAACCTCCAACCCACCATTTTCTCGATCAACAAGGTCCAGAGCCACCCAGGCCGCAATACAGGTGCCAGGCTCGACGCGCAGATAGAAGTTATCCTGATGCAGCGCCTGACCACGTGCTCCTGCTGGCTTAAAGTAAAGCATACTCTGGGCTGCCAGCGGCTCTTCAGCAAAAAGATCCTCAAGCACCGCCGCCAGCCGGGGGTCAAGCAGATAGCGTAAGGCAACATCATTGGCGCGATGGGGATGCATCATACGAGGATAGAGCTTCAAGATATCTCCGTTGGCCTCCTCAGCCGATACGGGACTAAAGCAGCCAGGAATCGGGCCGCCGGCATGCATCTGCATAAACGTATCAATGAGCAATCGTACCTCATCCTGAGCGAATACGCCCGGTAACACCAGATAGCCCTGTTCGTGAAATGTCGTCAGTTGCTCACTCGTCAGATGCCTAGCAGTTGTGGTCATTGCCAAATTTCCTTCCCTCTGATCTCTAGATGCAACACCGCACATATCTCTGTGCTAGAAATCATGGTACATGGAATTCAGGCCAAAAAGAATGGACAGAAGTGTCGGAAACCTGTACAATCTTGCTATGACGATAGACACAGCCACGCCGCCACCTGATATCCTCATCACTGGACACTTCAAAGAACACCCGGGTTACGCCGTCTATCGCACGCATGGCTCCGGCAACTGGCTGATTACCTGGACACTGGCGGGGCAGGGGATCTATCGACAACCACGGGTAGAACTGGTAGCGCAACCGGGAGACCTTGTGTTGCTACAGCCTGGTGCCTTACACGATTATTCAGTTCCCCCCGATGGCAGCTGGGAATTTCTCTGGGCGCATTTTCAGCCTCGTCCGGGCTGGTTCCCCTGGTGGCGGTTGCCACCAGCCGGGCAAGGATTGTTCAAAATGCATGTCCAGGCACCACCGATTCAGGAACGCATCCAACGAGCTTTTTTGCAACTCCATACGGACGCCAGCGCTGCTCCCATTGGTCATCGAACAGCAACACAGGAACCGGTCAGCATCCTCCAAAGAGAGCTGGCGTTAAATGGGTTGGAAGAAATTCTTCTTTTAACCACCCGCGAATATGCCCCTGGCTATCGCCGCCCGATTGATGAGCGTATCCAACGGGTGCTGGAGATGATGCAGCAAGATTTTGCCACACAATACAGCCTGGAGACGCTGGCACAGACGGTCGCTCTTTCGTCATCGCGCCTGTGCCATCTCTTCAAACAGGAGGTAGGCGATTCCATCAATAACGTGCTGATCAGCATGCGTCTGACCCGCGCTGCCCGCCTGCTGGAGTTCACCACAGAAAGTATTCACCACATCGCCGAACAGGTTGGTTTCAGCTCGGCCTTCTATTTCAGCCGTCAATTTCATCAACGTTTCGGCATGAGTCCGCGTGCATATCGCACTGCGTTGACAGCACGAACCTCTGAGCAACCGACGCCGCCCGATGCATCACCATTCGGCCACTGAGCCATCAACATTGCGCCAGACGGGGTTGCGCCACTGATGGCCGATCTGAGCTGCCGCCCGCACTTTCGTCTCATCAATCTCGATACCCAGCCCTGGCCCGGTCAAACGATCAACAAAGCCATCCTGATAACGAAAGACCGCCGGATCAACAAGATAATCGAGCAATGCGGTTGATCCCTGGTGATAGTGTATTTCCAGAGACTGTTCCTGAATAAAGGCGTTTGGAGTACAAAAATCGAGCTGCAAGGACGAAGCCAGCGTAATCGGTCCCAGCGGACAATGCGGGGCAACAGCGACATCAAACGCCTCGGCCATTGCGGCGATCTTGCGTCCCTCCCAGATTCCTCCGGTATGGCTCAGATCGGGCTGAATAATATCGACCACGCCACTCTTCAATAGCTCTTTGAAGGCCCAGCGCGTAAACATGCGCTCCCCGGTCGCAATTGGAATGGTGGTATGGCGGGCAATCTCCACCAGCGCATCGTTATTCTCAGGCAATACAGGCTCTTCAATAAACAGGGGTTTCAGCGGCTCCAGCTCTTTCATCAACACTTTTGCCATCGCCCGATGCACGCGTCCATGAAAATCAATCCCGATGCCAACATCGTAGCCTACCGCCTCACGCACAGCTGCCAGCCGCTCCGCAGCTCGCTGTACCTTCGCCGCCGAATCGATCCACTCCATCTCTTCCGTTGCGTTCATCTTCAAGGCGGTGTAGCCAGCGGCAACGCGCTCTTTCGCAGCTTCAGCAACATTCTCCGGCTTGTCGCCACCGATCCAGGAGTAGACGCGTACTTTTTCGCGCACAGCACCGCCCAGCAACTCATGCACAGGAACACCCAGGTGCTTGCCCTTAATATCCCAGAGCGCCTGATCGATCCCCGAAATAGCACTGGAAAGAATGGGGCCGCCACGATAGAAGCCGCCGCGATAGAGCACCTGCCAGATATCCTCAATGCGTGCAGGGTCTTTACCGAGCAGATATTCGCTCATCTCTTCAACAGCGGTCTGCACCGTCGCAGCGCGTCCCTCAACGACCGGCTCGCCCCAACCAGCAATGCCGCTATCGGTCGTGATCTTGAGAAACAGCCAGCGCGGAGGAACTTGAAATAGCTCGATACGATCAATTTTCATCGGGTCACATCATCAACTTTCTAGCTGTACTTGCACTTCCCACATTGACAAAAGCAAGAGATATTCCCCTCTCTCCATATTAGCTACTGGGGTGTCGCCGAATAGGAAACAATGAGCGCCTGCGACTCAGTACGTACCTTTATGGCACAATAAGCAAAACCAGCAGGCAAGGCACTGTTTGATTGCCCTAGCTGCTGGTTGATCTGATCCTCGAATGAAGCGGCAACATTTGTCACGGGTACGCCCTGCAAATCGGCATGTAAGACACGCATATGCATTGCACAATTGCTCACGACCGGCTGCAGTACCAGTGTAAATTGCTTTGTCGTGCTGATCCCCAGCACACTCACCTGATCATCGGCGGTCACGGTGATCGAGTTCTGCTGCATTTTTGTGATCTGAATATTGCTCACAGTACCAGGCACACCAGCAAAATCGGCCTTTTTCTGGATAAGCTGAGTAAGAAATGTCTTGCTCAATTGTATGACAACCGCCTCTTTGCCTGATGAAGATGACGACAGGGCCAGCCTGTCTCCTCCTCCAAGCAGGAAAATCAACAGGAAAGGAACAGCGCCCACAAGAATACCCAGCACCAGAGCGGCACCCATGTACCCCCAGGGGCGTCGTACTGATCGAGCGGGCGAGGGGGATGGTGTCCACTGTCTGGGGAATGTTTGATTGGGTGAATCCATGCCTTCTCCTCTAGCTCAGTTTCGTTTATATTACAACCCACAGTACATGAACGCAAGTATTCATGCATACCCACGTTACAATTTGTGCATGTTGCACAAATTAAAGCGTAGAGTTTTCAGACAAAGTATCTGTAGCATCTGTACAATCACCGTCTTATCATAAGTTAAGATTTAATAACTCAGCGATAGGTTGAGTTACACCCGGATATTATGCACAACTAATTGCACAGATTTGGGCAATGCAGGCCGACTATTCCGGCAATGGCGCAAGGAAGACGTTAAGAGGAGAATTACAGCACATGACCCCAGAGGAAGTAATTAAGTTTGCCAAAGAAAATGGCGTCAAGATGGTAGACGTAAAGTTTACCGATCTGCCTGGAAGCTGGCAGCACTTCAGCATTCCTGCCCATGAGTTGAGCGAGGATATCTTCGTTGATGGCTTGCCATTTGACGGTTCCAGCATCCGAGGATTCCAAGCCATCAACGAAAGCGACATGCTGATAATCCCTGATGCTTCAACAGCCATCCTAGACCCATTCACCGCTGTTCCTACCCTCAGTCTGGTTTGTAGCATTGCCCATCCTCGCACGAAAGAACCGTACAGCCGCGATCCACGATACATCGCTCAGAAGGCTGAGAGCTACTTGCGCAGCAGCGGCGTGGCAGACATCGCTTTCTTTGGCCCAGAAGCTGAGTTCTACATCTTCGATCAGGTCCGCTATGCCTCCACCGACAACAAGCAATACGCCGAGGTTGACTCGGAGGAAGCCCACTGGAATAGCGGCAACCCGACCTATCACAACGGTTCTCGCAGCCTCGGTCATCTCATGAGCGTCAAAGGTGGCTATTTCCCCGTTGCCCCGAACGATACCCACCAGGATCTGCGCACAGAAATGGTCCTGAAAATGGAAGAGTTGGGCATTCAGGTCGAGACCCAGCACCACGAGGTTGGCGCTCCCGGTCAGGCCGAAATCGATATCCGTTTCGGCACCCTGCTCAAGACCGCCGATGCCATTCAGCTCTACAAGTATATCGTGAAGAATACCGCCCGCAAGTATGGTAAATCGGTCACCTTCATGCCCAAACCAATCTTTGGCGATAACGGTTCTGGTATGCATACCCACCAGAGCCTGTGGAAAGATGAGAAGCCGCTCTTCTTTGACGCCGATGGCTATGCAGGTCTGTCTCAGATGGCCCGCTACTATGTCGGTGGTATCCTGACTCACGCCCCGGCCCTCCTGGCAATTGCAGCACCTTCTACCAATAGCTACAAACGCCTGGTGCCTGGCTTCGAGGCTCCCGTCAACCTCGTCTTCTCACAGGGCAACCGCAGCGCCGCCGTCCGTATTCCGATTAGCGATAATCCTAAAGCGAAGCGCATCGAGTTCCGCCCGCCCGATCCAACCGCCAACCCATACCTGCTCTTCTCGGCCCTCTTGATGGCTGGCCTCGACGGTATCCGCCGCGAGATTGATCCGAGCGACTATGGCTTCGGTCCAGTGGATCGCGACCTGTACAGCATGTCTCCCGAAGAGTTGAGCGAGATCAGTTCGGTCCCCGGCTCCCTGGATGAGTCGCTCAAAGCACTGGAGAACGATCACGCCTTCCTGCTCGAAGGTGGCGTCTTCACCAGCGACCTGTTGGAGAAATACATCGAGTTCAAGCGTGAGCAAGCCGACATTGTGCGTCTGCGCCCTGTGCCGATCGAATTCTCCCTCTATTATGATGCATAGTCGTTAAAGCAAACGACTTCAGAGTCCGGCCTCTCCGTAGAGAAAATAGCGGGGAGGTTGGACTTTTTTATTGCGACGCTCGATCCGCGTCTATCTTATATTATCTGCAATGAATGAAAATGTAGCACAACGATAAATCTTTTGGTCTAAAAAGATTCTTGTCTTGCATTTCTATTGAGAAAAAACCTGTGCAACTTGCAACAACATGTCATATTCACGTGCATATGCAAAACACAAGACAAGCATCAGCGAAATGTGCTATAGTTAACCATATTGGCAATGATTGTCTTTTTCATTCATTCAGACGGAGCGTGCGACTATGGAACCACTTGTAGATAGCTATGGGCGACGCATCAAAAGCTTGCGTATCTCTATCACCGATAAATGTAATTTCCGTTGTACATACTGTATGCCAGCTGAGGGACTCCCCTGGTTGAAGAAGGCTGAGATTTTGACGTATGAGGAGATTACGCGCATCAGTCGCATCGCCGTTAATATTGGTATCGAGCAAATTCGCCTGACGGGTGGCGAACCATTAGTTCGACGCGATGTGCCAGAGCTTGTCTACCAGCTCCGTCAGATCGAGGGCCTGCGCAGTTTAAGCCTCACCACTAATGGTATTCTGCTCAATCAGCAGGCCAAAGCACTTGCCGAAGCGGGCCTGACACGTATTAATGTCAGTCTGGATTCCCTCGACCATGAAAAATTTCGCCAGTTGACGCGCCGCGATCAGCTTGATGGCGTGCTTGCTGGCCTTGCTGAACTGGAAAAGCATCCCTCTATTCATCCCATCAAAATCAACGCGGTTGCCATGCGCGGCTTCACCGAAGAGGAAGTGCCGATCTTTGCTCGCCTCGCCCGCAACAAAGCCTACGTCGTGCGCTGGATCGAATTTATGCCACTTGATGCCGACCAGATCTGGCGGAAAGAGGATATTCTTACCGGGAGCGAAATTAAAGCGATTATCGAAGCACACTACGGCCCATTGACTCAGATTACAACTGGCGATCCATCCGAAACGGCCCGTCGCTACACATTTAGTGATGGTATCGGTGAAGTAGGGTTTATCAATCCTGTGAGTGAACCATTCTGCTCTAGCTGTGATCGTATTCGTATTACAGCAGATGGACAATTGCGCACCTGTCTTTTCGCAACAGAAGAGACCGATCTCCGCTCAGTTATCCGCTCTGAAGCAAGCGACGAAGATGTTGCTCAGGTTATTCGTCAGGCCGTCTGGCACAAGGAACTGAAACATTATATTGGCGACAAACGCTTCAAACGTGCCAATCGTAGTATGTCCCGAATTGGAGGCTAGAGCACTCTAGCCAGTACCGTTGGCTCTAGCCAGAAGAATAACAGAAACTTCTATTGTCAGTGTAGCAACAAAGCATGGAAGTAATGTTACTGATAAAGCGTCATATCCGTTCTTCTAATCAAGTAGAGAATTTATCGGTAGCCAGGGATATACTTTATGTAGTATCATCCCACGGCTACATATGTACATGGTCTATCTCGTAGCAGCAGACCAGAAAGAGGACTCTGTGGTACACGAAGATGCGGATCTACTTACAGTGCGAGAAGTAGCCAGACGATTGCGTGTGGACGACACGACGGTTCGACGCTGGATTAAGCTGGGGGTACTTGAAGCTATCACGTTACCTCATCGTGGTTCACGGCAGGCTTATCGCATCCGTCGCGCAACCCTCGAATCGCTGTTGGCGCAGTCGCCCGAGGCTGTTGGATCATAAGTTGACCGACAAATGCTTCCTACCTGTTTGATAGAAGCATTTCTATCAGCCATCCCAACAGGGCTTCATTCGTCGTTATCCATCCTTATCCCTTCTTTCGCGGTATGAAAGAAAATGAACAAACTCTTTTCTATGATGCATTCTGGTTGCACGCTTCTCCTGGGGAGGTGCCTCATTTGCAAACCCCAGGAGTTGCCGCCGCAGGCATTGCCCACCCTCTCATAGCTCTCGTCGATACAAACGCGCTCCCTGCCCCACCTCTTCACCAGCTGGTTGCAGCTCACACTTTACTGCCAGACGAGCCGAACCCGAATCAGCGGTAGGCAATAGAACCTCAAAGTAGATAGCGATCCCTTCCTGCTCAGCTTCAAACTCAAAATCGGCGGCCAGCAGTCGCGCTCGATTCAGCGCTCCAACCAGCAGCGTGCGGCCCGCATGTTGTCGCCGATGCTGCGGATGAACGGCTCCCTGACACAAAAAATGATAGCCACTCTGATCCTGTCGCAATCGCACAACCGTATAGCCCGCTACCTCCCCTTCCAGGCCATCCAGTGTGCCGGCCTGCCCCCAGGGATTCAATTCGTCATCATCATCAGTGACAACAAATGCGTTGGCCTCTGCATCCAACTCCTGAAGCCAGCCTGCAATATCCGCTTCACTGCTTATCGTCATCCCATCTGCCTCCGCAGCAGCGTGCTGTATCTGTACAATCGATTGGAGATATTCTGGTCGATAGTTTCTGATCCGCATACCCTGATGCCATCCTTCACGAGAAAAGTTGCCTCCATTATACTTGCCACCGCCTATTCTTGCCACCTCCGGGCCTCTTGTTTTCCTCCTCTATAGCGTATATACTTCTCTATAGAGGAGGAAATAATGGACCAAGAGATACCTGCACGCTTTGCTAACGGCCTCGATATGACCGGTTTAGGGGAGCAGATTCGCAAACAGCGCCGGCAGCGACGCCTTTCTCTCGACGCACTTTCGGCCCAATCTGGCGTCAGTCGCAGCATGCTTTCTGATATCGAACACGGCCACAAAGTTCCCTCCGTCCTGCTGCTCGATCACATCGCCACAGCATTAGGCACAAGCATTGCTCGTCTCCTCGGTGAAGAGCAAACAGCGCATATCATCATCCGCCGTCATGCCGAACAGGATGTAGCTCAGGACGCCTCCGGCTGGGAACGCCGCATCCTTTCGCCCGTTTTACCAGGCGTTGAGTTTGAATTCATGCGCACTACCATTCCAGCAGGTGTGGATGCGGGGACGTTCAGCCCTCACGCAAGCGGCTCTCGTGAATATGTTGCCATTGAGCAGGGAACGCTGCAACTGACCTTGAACGGCGCGATCTATCTGCTTCAAGCAGGCGACAGTATTTATTATGCGGGAAATTGCCATCACGCTTTTGCTAACCCGGGAAAAATGCCGTGCATCTTTTATCTGGTGATGGATGTGACTGCGCACGAGCAACATCATCATTTCTAAGCGAGGTATGACCATGACATCCCATCAAACTGACCTGACCCTCTCAGATGACCCGGAAAGCTTTCGACGCCTGGGTTATCGCGCCATCGATCTGGCAACCGACTACCTCTCACAGATCAGGCAGAAACCGGTGTTTCAACCTATGACACCCTCTGAACGTCAGGACCTGCTCAGCGCCACGCTGGCCGAAGAAGGCATGGACCCGGAAGAGTTGCTGACGCAGATCCGCGACCAGATTTTCACGCATCCGATGGGCAATGGACACCCGCGCTTCTTTGGCTGGGTCAACTCGCCACCAGCCGCGCTCGGAATTCTGGCCGATCTGCTGGCGGCAACGCTTAATCCAAGTTGCGCCGGTGGCGATCATGCCGCGATCTATCTCGAACATTGTGCGATACGCTGGCTCATGGAGCTACTCGATTTTCCAACCGAACATAGCATGGGACTGCTTGTCAGCGGAGGCTCGATGGCCTCGCTCACCTGCCTTGCTGCCGCACGTTACTGGGCAACCAAAAAAGAGGGATGGAACGTTCGCGAACAGGGTTTCGATCCTCAACGTCCACAGCTTATGTTGTACACTTCTCAGGAAGGACATAGCTGTATCCACAAAGCGGTGGAACTACTGGGGCTGGGAAGCACTTCCATCCACATCGTTCCAACAGAGAGCGATTTTCGGATCAATATACAGGCGCTACAAGATGCTATTCAGACTGATCGCAAGGCGGGACACTATCCTTTTTGTGTTGTTGCCAGCGCAGGCACTGTGAACACTGGAGCGGTTGATCCTCTCAATGCTCTGGCTGACATTTGCGCTGAAGAGGATCTCTGGTTGCATGTTGATGGTGCCTATGGTGCCATTGGCAAGCTCGATCCTGCTACTGCTCCCCTGTTTGCTGGTCTGGAGCGCGTCCACTCGCTCGCCATTGACCCGCACAAATGGTTCTCCGTCCCTATCGAATGTGGCTGTGCGCTCGTGTATGACAAACAATTATTGCGCGAAACGTTCAGCCTGGTTCCCGCCTATCTTCAGATGGAAGAGGGCAA
>JAICIM010000011.1 GCA_025928885.1 Ktedonobacteraceae bacterium
AGGGATTCCTCGTGCCGTGACTTCCGCGCCTGCAGCATATTGAGGCACACTCGCGCGACCACCGTTGTCAACCATCCACCCAGGTTCGAGATGGTGTTCGTGTCGCAACGGGAGAGATTCAGCCAGACCTCCTGCACAGCATCCTCTGCCTCTGAGAGCGAACCAAGCATGCGGTAGGCCACCGCCTGCAAGCGGGGCCGCTCCACCTCAAATTGGTGCGCCAGCCCATCGTGTATATCCATCGGTCACATTTCCTCTTTTCGTTTTGTCATAATTATGACAAAGGAAATCCCACGGATGTGACAGGCAGTTGCATTCCTAAGCACGCGCCCACCTTCACCGCCGTATAGGTATCCCTGTCAAGATGTACACGAATAAAGAAAGTGAAAACAATCTCGATGGCTACCTTTCTATCAAATTCCGAATTTACGCAGCTGGCATCAGAGCAGCAGATCGAGAAGACCGTAGAGGCACTGCAAGCACACGGAATACAGGTTATCGTCTTTGATACCGGTGAAGAGGCAAGCAAGTATGTGCTTGACCTGATCCCCGATGGCGCAAAGGTTTATAATTCGCCCTCACGTACTCTAGAGTTAATAGGCGCGGCAGAACAGATTGAACACCCAACCCACTTTCAATCGTTGCGTACTCAGTTGTATGCGCTTGATCGTGTGACACAGCGCAACGAGATGCGTCAGCTGCTAGCCAGCCCTGACGTGCTGGTAGGAAGCGTTCACGCTATCACCGAACAGGGCGAGGTGCTCATCGCATCAGGCATTGGCAGCCAGTCAGGTCCCGCAGCCTTTGGCGCAGGCCGGGTGATCTGGGTGGTTGGCACGCAGAAGCTCGTGCGCACGCTGGAAGATGGACTGCGCCGCATCCGCGAACATAGCCTGCCCTTAGAAAGCGCACGCACACAGCAGGCCTACGGCCAGAACAGCGCCATCAATAAACTGCTCATCATCAACGCAGAGACAGAACCTGGTCGTATTACGATTGTCCTGGTCAAACAGCAGTTGGGCTTCTAAGAGATCATAGCAAAGCGACAGGAAACAGTAAGGAGGAAACTATGTCAATTGCAGACAACAGGAAAAACGCTGAATACGAAATTAAAAAGACAATAGAAGATGGAATTGAGGCGCTTCGTCACAAGAACCTCGAAGGCGTCATGTCTCTCTACGCGCCGGAAGTCATCTCGTTCGATATCGTACCCCCGCTACAATATGTGGGAGCCGATGCATTCAGGAAAGCCTGGGAGGAGGTCTTCCTGGCGTTCCAGGGTCCGATAGGCTATGAAATTCACGATCTGTCCATCACCGTGGGCGATGACGTTGCCTTCACTCACAGCCTTAACCGCATCAGTGGAACCATGCACAATGGACAGCAGACCGGCATCTGGGTGCGCTGGACTGCGTGCTTCCGTAAGATCAACGGCAAGTGGCTGATCGTGCATCATCAGAACTCGGTGCCTGTCGATATGCAGACAGGCCGCGCCGTGCTGGATCTCAAACCATAGCCTGTGGGAAAGAGGGGCTACAGAAGTAAAGCCTCCCCGAACGCGAATAGAGCGAACGGGGAGGCTGTTTTCACTTGCCAATCAGCGATTTGAGCGCATTCCAATGCTGGGTCGAGGCGCTACCAGAAGACATCGTATCGTAATAGCTGTACCAGAAAATGATCTCTGGCCGCGAATGGAGCAACGTCTGAGAGAGCATATACTTCATCTGATCGGTCGTGGGATACGGCGTGCCGGGTATATCGTAGTTGCTATAGCTAAACGCCTGCAACACAATCGCGCCACCGCGTTTATGCTCGTCTGCATATGCCTGCACACCAGCAGCAACCTCACCAGCTCGCTCAAGCGCGGGATAGCTGGGCGAATAGTCCCTGATGGGGTAGAAATCGGTGCCGATCACATCGGCGGTATCGTAGAAAGGACTGTTGCCAAGCCAGGTCGCGACGCTTCGCCCGGAACTATCGATAAAGAGGCGAGGATGCGCGGGGTCAAGCTGGTGTACCACATCCGATAGCCTCGTTTTTAGTTCGTCGTGCTGCTGCGGCTCGACCTCATCGCCGATGTAATAGCCCCACAGCGCCGGGTGGTTTTTGACCAGCTTCACCACATACGCCAGAAAGCCGCTATTATCTGTACAATTACAGGTCTTCGCCAGCTCGGGAAAGGTGGCACGTAGATCTTTTCCCTGATAGAAGTCGGGCGACTTGAGCGGGAAAATCACTTTCATGCCCACCGACTGCGCACGATCAAGATAGGCTTTTTGAAAGCTGGCGTCGCCGTAGATTTCGCCGTAATTGATCACCAGCTTAAAGCCCGCCGCCGCCATCGTGTTGAGATGGGCAAGGCACGTATTGCCGCCGTTCGTTTCAGGGCTGCAACTTTCGTAAATGCCATACCCATCCGTTGGCCCGGTCGCGTTTGTTACTGGCAGGTTAACCGGCACAAATGGAAGCCTGCCCGTGGTGCGAAACTCTGCGACATACGTCCTCAAGAGCGGGGCAAAAATGATCGCAGCAACCACGACCACAACCAATACGAGAGAGCCAAGTATGAATGCAACTTTGCGCTTCATCGCCTGCAAGCCTCCATTTGCACCTGGGGAACGCTAGCGCTCCAACCAGACTCCTTTATTGAGCTGCAAGGCTTTCTGGTAGACGCGAGTTGCCAGCGCCACATCCTCAATAGCCAAACCGAAGGGGTTCACGAGAATAACGTCGTCGAGATGATTGCGTGCCTCCAGTTTTCCGTTGACGACATCAGCAATCGCACCATCGATACGGCGCTGCCCCTCTTTGAGATCGCTTGCCGACTCGTCGGGTCCGATGATCTGTCCGGCCCGATACATGCGTCCGAGCAAACGACGCGGATCTTCTTTGACGAGCTTCCAGTCATCAACCACCACCTTCGCCGCCCGGAACACAACATCTGGCAGCGGATCGTCGAGCGAAATGTTGACCAGGATAGCACCAGGCTGCAACCAGCCATATTCAATATACCCGGTCGTCGTGGTCGTCGTCGGGACAATCAATTGAGCCGGCCTGATCGCCGCTTCAGCGCTTGTTTCTTCCTGGAATTTGATGCCCCGCGCCTGCAACACTGGCTCCAGCGCAGCTTTGAGCTGAACCACTCTATCGTGATTGAGATCAAATACGTGAACCGTGCGGAAAGCTGGCAGTTGCTTGGCAAACAGTTCGATATGAGCCTGACCTAGCACGCCCGCACCGATCACGGCTACGCTCTCGATCTCACGGCCCTTGAACAGGTCGGCTGAAAGCGCTGAGACGCAGGCCGTACGCAGGCTGGAGAGATACGCGCTCTCCATCAGGCAGTTGACGCGCACCGACACATTATCATAAATCATCGTCAGACCACTGGCACGTGGCAAGCCGCGTTTTGGATTTGCAATATTGCCATTAATGATTTTGGTCCCCGCGCTCTTGAGCGAACCGCCAACGTATCCAGGCAGGCTCAAGCTTCTTACGGTTTCTCCCAGAGAATTCTTCCACCCCAGATATGCTTCTTCAGGTAGGACCGTCTCACCTGTTCCATGCAGCGCGAATACCTCACGGATAGCCCCCACAACATCGAGATCATCGGTGACCGCTATCACGTCTTTTCTGCTGAGGTACAGGATGTGATCCTCGCCGGTAGTTGTCATTTAGTTTCCTCCATTACGTTACTCAACAATAGTTTCTGATTGTCTGTTTATTTCATCGTATATTTTTCAGGTGTGATAGAGAGTGTTCTGCAAACTCATTGTGATAGAAGCAATACAACAGATAGAACATATTGTATAGAAATACGGCCTCATTTCTATTTTTGTGTCGTAAGGCACATGTTCAAGATCGGTCGCTCCGCGACAATGGAAGGTTTTCCAACCTTCCATTGTCGTTCTATTGCCTCCCGTTAACAGCACTTTTAGCGGAGCGAAGATGGTCGATAGATGATCTCCTCAACTGGCCCCAGTTGCTCTTTCGCGAGATGCAGTCCCTGTTTTTGTAACCATTCATCGTTATAGATAGAGTTTGCGTAGTTGTCGCCACCATCGGCACACAGGCAAACCACATTTTGCACTTCGGGGTGAGCCTGCAAGTATTGCGCACAGGCGGAAATCACGGCTCCACTCGATCCACCAACTTTAATGCCGGTGGCCTCTGCGAGCGTGCGGCAGAAGATAAACGCCTCTTCATCCCTCACCAGCATATGTAAATCGTAAAGTTCGCTGGTGATAAAGCTGGATGGCCTGGACGAGCCAATACCGGTCAGTTTGCGTGGAGCTGGCGGCGTACCAAAGACAACCGATCCATGCGCATCAACGCCAACGATCGTGGTCTTCGGGCTGACTTCCCGGAAATATTGACCGACTCCGGCAAGCGTGCCTCCGGTGGAGACCGCCACAAACAGCGCGTCCACCTCTCCCTGCATCTGCTCATAGATCTCAGGTCCCGTACTCCCATAATGGATCTGCGGGTTGGCCGGGTTCCCATACTGATTCGTCCAGACATACGAGTCTGAACTTTCACAGTATTTGTGTACCTTTCGCAAGCGTGAAAGGAGATAACCACCGTTTTCGTCGGGCGTATCTACCATTTCGATCTTGGCACCAAGCGCCTGCATTTTGCTCAGGTTTTCCTGCGTCGTTTTGGGATCAACCACCGCGATAAAACCATAGCCCTTTAACTTACAGAAAAAGCTCAATGCAACGCCCAGATTGCCCGATGTCGATTCGATTATAGTTGAATTTTTATGCAGAAGATTTTTTGCTTCCAGAGCTTGGATCAGACCATAGCCGGTTCGGTCTTTCACTGAACCGGTTGGATTTTCACTCTCTAGCTTTAGATGAATTTTGCGGGTAACACCCCCAATGACGAGGGAGACCGACTTCATCGGTGTGTTTCCCAAACGTTGAGCCAATTTATTGAGTTCAACGGGCGCGAGATCCGCAATGGCTGCGGTATCCATCAAGACCTCCTCATGGTTACGCTCTATCAAGAGTCACATCTTTCATAGTTTTTACTTCAATTTATTAATGCGTTCTTGCGCCTGGTTTATGCAGGCACACATATGTTCAATCAAAACGGGGAGATATGTCGTTCTACTGGTAATATGATTGCCAGGTAACGTATATGTCTCTATATCCCATCTTTTTGCCTCCATCGTCTGCTTCCATCCCAACGGTCGCCACGGCTCTTCCTGTGTCCAGAAAAAGGTGATCGTGCCATCATACAGATCAGGCGAATACTCCGACGAAGGCCAGTCGTACAGGGTCGAATTGCTTTGACGGAGATTCTTCATATCTGGCAACAGCCCCTTCAACTTTTGTCCCAGCGATGCATTGGCCTTCTTCCCTCTGGCCTCATGATCCGATTCATCTGGATCAACGATGCCAACCAGCTCAGCAATCTTACGGTCCCTGTAGCGCGAGAAGCGCACATACCGATAGACATGCCCAAATGAAAGGAAGAACTCCATTTGCTTCTTTTCACTGACTGAGAACAAATTACCAGCATTGTTAATCAGTTTGAGGAACCAGCGATCCTCAGCTGGGGTATCTGGATCGATCAAGAGCAGCAGTTCAATGGTCTGCCCCTGAGCGTGCAGTTGCCGCGCTATCTCATAGGCGATCATCGCCCCATTACAATAGCCGCCGAGCATATAGGGGCCTTCCGGCTGCACAATCCGAATGGTCTTGAGATGCGCTGCCGCAATCTCCTCGATCGAGGGCGGCACATCAAAGCCGACAAGCTTATAGGGGTCCAGCAGGTAGAACGGCTGCTCCTGCCCCAGCGCTTGCGCCACATCTTTTGTATAAAAAGCGCCTCCTGTCCATTCTCCATGCAGGTAGAAGAAAGGAGTTTTCGAGCTGCTACCGGCCTGCACTGTCACCAGAGGGGTTGGCGTCTGGAACTCCTGCGCCTCTGGTTGCTCGTCCTCGCGCAACGCCTGAGCAACATTCTCAATGGTTGCGCCAGCAAAGAAGACGGAGAGCGGCAGCTTCTTGCCAAAGATCTGCCCGATGCGATCAAAGAGTCGCGCCGCCAGCAACGAATCGCCTCCCAGATCGAAGAAGTTATCCCTGATCCCGATGGGACTGATGCCCAGGAACTCTTCCCAGAGTGTGACCAGTTGCTTCTGCTTCGGCAGGATGGGAGCCACATACCCCTCTTCCTTCTCGCTTCTGTTCCACTCCGGCATTGGCAGTGCCTTGCGGTCCAGTTTGCCGTTGTTGGTTAAGGGGAACTGCTCCATCACCACGATCGCGGCAGGCACCATGTAGGGTGCCAACTCCTGTCGCGCCAGGTTCCTGAGTTCCTCTACCGTGACCTGCTGCCCCATCTTCAATTCCGCATACGCAACCAGACGCTTGTCCCCGGGTTTATCCTCGCGGGCCAGCACGACCGCCTCGCGCACGGCTGGATGCTGGTTGAGGACCGCCTCGATCTCGCCCAGTTCGATGCGATAGCCGCGAATCTTGACCTGGAAGTCCACGCGCCCCTGGAACTCCAGATTCCCGTCGGGCAGGAAGCGGCCCAGGTCTCCGGTTTTGTAGAGACGGGTTCCCTCGACACCACTGAAGGGATCAGGGACAAACGCCTCGCGCGTCTTCTGCTCGTTGTCGAGATAGCCGCGTCCCACGCCAATACCGCCGACGCAGATCTCGCCGCTCACACCGATGGGCTGCGGTTGCAGGTGGCGATCCAACACGTAGATGCGCATATTGGGAATCGCTGTCCCGATGGGCATGTTGCTCACGCCCTCAGCTGGCGGCTCGGCAACGGCATAATGAGTGACATCATCCGAACACTCGGTCGGGCCATAGGCGTTGAGCAGGGGAATGTTGGGATAGTGATTGAGCCAGCGGCGACTCAACTCCACCGGCAGCGCCTCACCGGTTGGCACCATCCAGCGTAACGCCGTCAGGCTGGCACCAGCTTTGCCCACGTTCTGGGCCGTATCAAGCATGGCCCGCAACCACGATGGGACGGTTTCGAGAATCGTTACCCGTTTTTGTTCCACCGCCTGCAACAACAGACCTGGATCTTGCGTGATATCATCGGGACAAATCTGCACCCGTCCACCGACCAGCAACACTGCCAGGAGCTGCCAGACAGAGATATCAAAGCATTGCGAGGCCGTCTGGATTACGATGTCGTCGCCGATCAACTGCAACGCATCGATCTTCGCAAACAGATGGTTGATCATACCTTTGCGCTGAAGGATCGCTCCTTTGGGCAGGCCGGTCGAGCCAGAAGTATAGATGACGTAGGCCAGCGAGTCGGGCGTACCGTTGTGCGAGAGGTTCTCTTCCTGCACAGGATCATCCTCGCCCTCGGCCAACAGATCCTCAATGAGCAGATAAGGTGGGCGCTTCTCCTCCGGTATCTCCGACAGCGCCTCAGAGAGCTGAGCCTCTAATGTCCGCGTGCAGATGACCAGCGGAGTGCGGCTCTGCTCAATAAAGTAGCGCTGTCTGGATGGCGGATGATGCGGATCGAGCGGCAGATAGCCGCCTCCAGCTTTGAAGATCGCCAGGATTGAGACCAGCACAGGAATGCCACGCTCAGAAAGCAACGAGACCAGGGTATCAGGTCCGACGCCGCGCTCTCGCAACTGACGGGCCAGTCTATTGGCCTTCCTGTTAAGGTCAAGATAGCTCAGCTGATCTTCCTCATAGGCCACGGCCACCGCTGCTGGCGTGCGCTGCACCTGCTCCTCAAACAATTGGGAGAAGGATTTGTCCACCGGATACGTCCTCTGCGTCGCGGTCCATTTGTCCAACAGGATCTCGCGCTCGGCAACAGGCACGATCGGCAGGCGGCTGATCGGCAGCGCTGGATCGGCAACCACACCCTCTAGCAGCGTCAACCAGTGCGTGCTCATGCGCTCGATGGTGGGCGCTTCAAACAGATCGGTGCTGTAGATAAAGCGGCAGGCGAGGCCCTCTGGCAGCTCAGACAGGTGCAGGGTAAGGTCAACCTCTGCAGCATCGCTGCCGGTCTCCAATGGCTGCAACGTCCATTTTTCGGGCAGAGCCGGGAGCGTCCAGGGCAACCTCAGCAACACCTGAAAGAGGGGCGTGTAGTTCATCGAGCGCGATGGGCGCACCGTTTTGAGCAAGGTGTCAAAAGGCAGCATCTCATGCTCGTGTCCAGCCTTGAGCAGAGCGCGGGAACGGCCAAGCAGCTCAACAAAGCTGGGATCGCCCTCTAGATGGGGACGCAAGACCAGCGTGTTATCGCAGGGGCCGAAGAGTTCCTGGCCCTCCAGCGAGCGGCGAGCAGGCACGAGCGATCCCAGCAGCAAATCCTGCTGGTTAGTATAGCGAGCAAGCAGCGTGGCAAATGCTGCCACCAGCAGATCGTGCAGGCTGGCCTGATGCTGCTCGCTCACCGCCTGCAATTGCTGGACGAGCTGCGAGGGCAATACGGTCTGCCACACGGCACCACGCCAGCTGGTGGCCGCCGGTCGCGCATGATCGGTTGGCAGCGGCAGGATGGGAGGCGCATCCTCCACCTGCTGCTTCCAGTAGGCCAGGTGCTCGGCGAGAGCCTCTGTGGTCTGCTCCTGTGCCTGCGCTTGCACAAATTCGGCATACTGGATGGAAACGGGAGCCAGTGGCGAAGGCTGACCATCAGCACTGGCTTCATATACAGTTGCAAGCTCACGAATGAGCAGAGCAACAGCCCAGTCATCGGCGATAAGTCTATGCACTGTCAGGAGCAAGAGGGACTGCTCAGCGGGAAGTTGGATCAAAGCGCAACGTAGCAGTGGTCCCTGGCCGAGATCAAAGGCAGCCTGCGCCTGTTCGCGCTGCAAACGCTGAATGAGAGATGGCTGTTGCGCCTGCGACTCGTCTTGCAGATTATGCACCGCCAGCGAAATGTATCCATCCTCGGCAATCACCTGCACGAGGCGTCCCTCTTCCAGGCGAAAAGTCGTACGCAAGAGTTCATGACGCCGAACCAGCGCGTCCAGGCTGGTTTGCAGCGTCTCACTCGTCAAAGCTTTGCGCACCTGTACCGTTGCTGAAAGCGTATTGACCGTGCTCTCTGACTGCAACTGATCAAGAATCCAGAGTCCTTCTTGATAAGAAGATGCCGGTACTATTTTTATATTTTCTCCCGCTTCCAAATTATGTGAAATCGTAATAGACGACATAGTAGGTAATCCTTTCCTTAGTCTCTCTTCCCACTCCATCATCATCGTATTGTCAGGGTAGAGCCATCATATTCTGAGTATTTTCGGGTCTGTATATCCTTTTGTAGCATTATGCGTATCCACAATGTATTTTGCGTCGCGCACAATCCAGGGAATGTCATAATAGCTATGGTCGGTCACAACGACCACGCAATCTGCCGTCTGTAGTACATCTGCCGTCAATGGCTGGGAGTAAAGGGTCTGCTCATCAAGCACGAGCGATGGAACATACTCATCATTGTAGATGACGTTACTTTTCTTCGCTTTCAGCTTTTCCATAATATCCAGGGCAGGTGACTCGCGTACATCATTTATATTGCGTTTATAGGCCACACCTAGTATTAATATCGTTGAGCCATTAAAGCTGCGGAACTGCTCATTGAGCGCCTCGCCGACCTTTTCCACCACATAATCGGGCATGCTCGTATTGATCTCGGTGGCGAGCTGGATAAAGCGCGTGGTATAGTTCAACGTTTTGAGCTTCCAGGAAAGATAGTGTGGATCAACCGGGATACAGTGTCCACCCAGTCCCGGGCCAGGCAGGAAGCGCATAAAACCGAACGGCTTGGTTGCAGCTGCGTCGATTACGTCCCAGACGCTGATGCCGAGCTTGTCACAAATAATGGCAATTTCGTTGACCAGACCGATATTGACGGCTCTAAATGTGTTCTCCAGAATTTTCGCCGTCTCTGCCACGCGCGTTGAGGCAACTGGCACAATCTTTTCAATCGCTGAGGAATATAAAGCCTTCGCCAGTTCGGTGCAGGTCTCGGTGACGCCACCGACGATCTTGGGCGTATTCTGGACGTTATACTCGGGATTGCCCGGATCGATGCGCTCTGGTGAGAAGGCCAGGAAGAAATCGACGCCGACCTTTAAGCCTGTGGCCTCCAGTTCGGGCAAGACAATCTCATCCGTCGTCCCCGGATAGGTAGTGCTTTCCAATGTAACGATCTGCCCGGGATGCAAATGCGCCTTGATCTGCTGGGTTGCCGAGAGGACATAGGAGAGATCAGGGTCGCGCGTTTTGCCCAGAGGCGTAGGCACGCACACAATCACGGCGTCCTGGTCATAGAGGGCATCGAAATCGCTTGTAAACGAGAGTTTGCCGCCATCGACCAATGATTTGAGTAAGCTGCTGGGAATATCCGCGACGTAGCTTTCACCTTGATTTGCTCGATTGACTTTATTTTGATCGATATCGATACCTGTAACAGGAAATCCCGCCCGCGCAAAGTTGGTCGCAAGAGGTAATCCAACATAACCAAGACCAATAATAGCAATATGCAACGAACGTTGAGAAATTTTTTCTAATACAGCATCTTTCATTGTTTCTTCCTTGTCATACGCTTGAGCTGAGAGAAAAATCCCCAGATACCAGCCGACTCGGCGGCCAGCACCAGCCAGTGCTTGTCCCCATCCATATTTCTGCGCATGAGCAAATGGGGGTTGCTCTGGCTCGTATTGATACCTGGTTTAACGGTCACAGCCCAATCATAGCCAACCAGCTTGACAGCCTCTGGCCCATAGGTTCCGGTGCTGCCAAAGGGATAGGCAAAACCTGGCACCCTATGCCCGAGACGCTCTTCCACCACCGTACGACACTCACCCACTTCGCGCTCTATCTCGCTATGATCGGTCAGGTCTCCCAGATCGGGATGATGCATTGTATGCCCACCAAATGAGACCCATCCACTTGCTTCCATCTCTCGCACCCGTTCCCAGGTCAGGAGTGAAACCGGCTCCTCTTTCAACACTACTGTCGATGGCACATCCAGCAACAGGTAGAGCGAGGCCACAAATTTTGCCCGTTCATGAGGAGTGGAGAACTGAGTATACCGCTCATCAATTACTTGTGCCAGTTCCTTACACTCCTCCAGACTAGTCAGGTGATAGACGCGCTCCTCAAACGTCACCTCTTGCCTACGAGCGTGACGGATCAGGCGATTCGACCACCAGAAAGATTTACCAGTCTCCATATGTCCAGGAACGAGAAAGATGGTGATGGGTAACTCTAACTCGCATGCCAGCGGATAAGCATGAGTATAGTTATCGTAATAGCCATCATCAAACGTCAATGCCATCAACGGACGTTTATCCTCGCTCTGAACCTCTTTCTTCTCTAGCTCAGCCAATGCCTGCTCTAGCGGGAGGATGCGGTAGTGACGCCGCACATACTCCCAGTGGTCGCGCAGGTTCGCCTTAGAAGCCTGATGATAATAGAGAATCGTCAGGTGCGGCTCAGCACTCTCCGCCCGACGATGAGCAAGCGCTACCAATCCAGTATAATAGAAAGCTGCTGATGTGTATAATCGCAACCGATTAGCCATAGCCATATACTCCTATGACTGGGGGTCGTCGAGCTTAAAGAGCTTGGGCAAAAACGCCCTGAGCGCCTCGCGATTGATGCCGTAGTCAGCATAGAGCCAGCGATCCAATTTCTGCCCCGGCGTCTCGCCATCCTGAACCCACCAGACGGGATGCGTCAAAAGCTGGATCGGCTTGCGCGTCTTGAAGGCTTCAGAGTCGAGCGGCTGCCCATAGCGCCAGCGCCCGGTCGAATCGCTAATATACGCAACGTCGCCACGCACAGCAGAGCCGTACACAATGTTGAGTTCGGGAACATCCTGGACGGGGATGCGATGCAGTTCATACGGGCTATGCAGCGTGAGCAGGCCCTTGTTGATATAGGGGAAGCATCTGGCGAACAGTTCGATCTCTTGCAGCGCCGCCACGCAATCGTTATTGTACATTGTCAGATCGACGTGGGTGGCTATCGGATGACCGAGATTGTGGATCTGCTCCATGATGTCCATATTCGCCTGGGTTAACGCATTATAAAATGGCGAGCGGAGCAGCACAAAGTACGTCGCTTTGACGCCCAGTTCATGTTCCAGGCGAGTGGCCTCTAAGGCCGGGCGCAGGCTAATATCGATGTCGTGTCTGAGCACCACAAATGGATTGCCCTCGGCCAGGCGCTCGTCGATCTCTTCGTACTCACAAAAAGCATAATCTGCATCTTGCAGCGTCGTTATTAATTGTTTATAACCTTCTAATGAGAATGCAACCATAAAATCATCTCCACGATAGTACTATACAGAATATGCGCTCGGCCCCGCGCGACGCATCACAGTTAGTGTTTATTTGCTTCCTGCCGAGACGGGGGCCTGGTCGTGACGCTGCTCCGCTGTACCATCGGGAAAGATGTTACGATAGAGCGCAATCAGCTTTTCACACTCTTTTTCCCAGTTATACTCTTCTCTGGTCGCGGCAATCGCATTGCTGCTCATACGCGCAAGCTCGGCGGGATCGGCCAGCATCGCGTTAATGGCTTTTGCGATCTCTTCCGGCTCCAGCGAGGGCAATATCTGCCCGGCGTCGTGAGATTTGACGACCTCCACCATCGCTGGCAACGGCGAGGTCAGGACCGGCACACCCGCCATCAGATACTCAAAGAGCTTGTTTGGCAGGAAGTACTTCACGTTCAATGAATATTGGGGCGAGGCCACGTTCAAGCCGATATCAGCCGAAGAGGTCCATTCAAGCAGCTCCTCATATGGCACCGGCGGAATGATCCTCACGCGGTCCGTCAAGCCCTCGCTGTCAATCAGTGCTTCCAATTGAGCCTGCGTCGTTTTGCGGTTCTTGCCCATCATCACGATGACGGTGTTCGGCTCAAGGTACTTTGCTGCTCGGATCAGTCGGTCGAGGCCGCGATTGGGCTGCAAATAGCCCTGGTAGAGCGCAATACGCACATTGGAGTCCAGGCCCAGCTTCTCGCGCAAGCGATTGGTCTTCTCCACCTCACGATAGGGCGGCACATTGCGAATCAGCGTCACCTGCGAGAGCCTGTAGCGCTTAATCAACTCTTCCACAATGGGCGGCGAAACGGTAATGACCCCGGCACAATGCGGCACGATGTAGCGCAACATAACCATCAGCATTTGCCGCAACATACGGCGGCTGGTCCCCAACTCTGAGATCGGGCGCTCTTCGAGCGGCATCTCATGAGCGTCAAAAATGACGGGCTTACGGCGCAAGGCTCCGGCGACATAGCAGGGCAGCAGCCCCGAAACCTCATGCCCGTGATAGACATCAGCCTGCGTTTGCAGCAAGCGCACCGTTGTGTTGACAAACAGCTTTGAGACTCGAATCAATGTCCATTTATCTAAGCGCGTTGTGAAAAAAGCTGGCGGCATCAGCACATGCTGCAAATTGATGCCGCGCAGTTCCTCCTCGCGCTGATGGCTGCCCGCTTCTTCAATATCAACAATCGAAACGTCGTAGCCCGCCTCCACCAGCGCCGCCGCTTCACGCAGCACGCGAGGATCAGTCACGACGGTTCCGAGAACGTGCATCCCCACCTTTTTACGGACAGGTTGTATTTGTTTTTCCACCATAGATATGCTCCAATACGCTTGCTTTTGACAAAAGCAACTTTTTAGCATAGTGAGAAAATAAGGACGTTATTTCCCTACAGCCTTTTTTGATTTTTCGACGACGTTCTTGTAAAAGGCCACCAGCTTCAGCTTCTCTTTTTCCCAGTGGAACTCTTCGCGGGCAGCTTTGAGCGCGTTCTGGCGCATCCGCTCCACTTTAGACCCATCGGCCAGCATCGCGTTGATGGCGGCACCGACATCTTCGGGAGCCAGCGAGGGCAGGATCTCGCCCACCTCGTAGGTTTTGAGCACCTCGGCGATCGCATCAAGCTGTGAGCTGAGTACGGGCAGACCAGCCATCAAATACTCAAAGAGCTTATTGGGCAGACAGTAGCGAATACTGCGCGTATAGCCGGGCTTAAAGATCGTCAGGCCCAGATCGGCAGAGGTCGTCCAACTGAGCAATTCATTGTAGGGAACGGCGGGGATCATCTTCACACGATCCTCAACACCCTTCTCGGCGATCAACTTCTCCAGTTCGATGCGCGTCGCTTCGGTGGCGTGGCCCATCATAACGATGACGATGTTGGGGTCCAGGAACGGTGCGGCGTTCACCAGTTGCTCCAGGCTGCGGTTGGCCTGAATGTTGCCCTGATACAGAGCGATACGGATCTCTGGACCAAGCCCGAGACGCTCACGCAATTTGTTGCTGGGCGGAACCTCGCGATAGGTCGGCAGATTGAGCAGGGTCATCACTTCAGGATAGTGGAACTCGCGCATAATCTCCCGCGAATACAGGGGAGAGGCGCTCATCACACCAGTACAGCGCGGCATCATGCTTGTCAGCACCTTGCCAGCCAGTTTGCTCAGCCCACGCCAGCGCGTAATATTCGGATCATCCAGCGGGATCTCGTGTGAGTCAAAGACGAGCGGCTTGTTGCGCAGGGTCGCGGCAATATAGCAGGCGGGCAGCCCTTTGACATCGTGGGCATGATAAATATCGGTGCTGGTCTGGGCCAGACGAATGGAGCCACGCAGAATCATATCCGCCGCTTTGACTAGATACCAGGGCTTGAAGCGGGTGGGGATGAACAGCTCAGGGAACATCACATGACTCATATGTACGTCGGAGATATCCTCTTTTGTTGGCCGCTCGACCTCACTCATAATATCAACAATTGTGACATCATAGCCTGCCTCGACCAGGGCCGTCGCCTCACGCATCACGCGGTAGTCGTCATAGGCTCCATCGGTGACATGCATACATATTTTTACAGGCTTTGTTGCAGAGTCCGTATTTTCTGCCTCTAAATCGGTTGCATCTGGCAGTGTTTGCATAGGTTTTGTGCTACTCCTTCTCAAACAGGATTATTCGCTATTACGTACTTAAATCAAACTAAACAGGTCATACAAACGCTTACGACATTCGGCATCAAGGCCGGGCTGTCAACCAACAGCGCCCGGCCATTATGCAGCTTTCTTTTGCCCCTTCGCTAGCGCATTCCGCACAAACCCAATCAGCCCCACAATCTTCTTGGGAGTCAGCCCCCCGATCGCCAGCAGAATGACGGCATACAATAACAGAGTGAGAATAATGATCGACCAGCTGATTACTGGCGGTTGACCGCTGGCCAGGAAACGCCCTCCGATGTAGAGGCCGACACCAATAAACAGCTTGAGCAGGAACGTGCCGATCTCATAATCAATCGGATAGATACGCAGATTCACGATATACGAGACGGTAGCCAGTATGATATAGGAAGCCAGTGTGGCCGCCGCCGCACCCATATCACCATAGTGTGGAATGAGAAACAGATTAAAAATCAAGTTTGAGCCTGATGCAATAAGCATGTACACAAACTCAAGGATCGTTTTGCGGCGCAAGTTCACGCCGATCATAAACATATACCAGATGCCTTGCAACATCGTGGCCATCGTGATCAGCGGGATAATATTCTCGCCTATCTTATAACTGGGAGGGTAGAATACATCCAGCACGATAATACTGACCAGAGACAGCCCAAAAGCTCCGAAGAGCAAGACGCTGCTCCACCAGCGGAACACCAGGCTATAGATTTTCGGCGCATCATCTCTTTTCGAGACCGAATACATAATCGGCCCCCAGGCCAGGCCCCAGGGCGCAAGCAGCACAGGGGATAAGACACCACCCAGCACATACGCAGCCCGATACGCACCAGACGAGGCCAGACCACCACCAATCAACGTCAACAGCCAGCTATCAGAGACTTGCAACACCCAGGAGGCAATATCGCCGAAAACGGTCGGAATGCCAAAAGTGAGCATGCTCTTCATAATATCGAAGCGCGGCTTCAAGCCACTCTGATTGAACAGCCGGAGAAAAATCAGCGGATAGGTAAAGACAATGTAAACGAGATAGCCCGAACCCTTCGCCAGTAGTGCACCTATCAAGCCCATATGTAAAGGGCCGACCAGCACAAGGTTCGTACCCAGCACCAGCAGGGTACTCGCGACCGAGAGGCTCGTATACGGTATTGTACGCTTTTCTGCTCGAAACCAGGAGCTTGCAGGCAAAGAGAGATTCTCGGCCACGATAACTATACCGGTCAGCGCGACAGGCAGGCTATACGCCGAACTCCGCAGGAAGAGATTTGACAGCGTAGAAGAAACAAAGGTCATGCCAATCGCTGCCGGGATTGTACAAAGTGCCAACAGGAGAATCGTATTAGCAAGGACGCCCGCGCGATCCTGTGGTGTCTCGTAATCCTTATTATAGGCACGGAAAAATGCCGGACTCAGCCCAAGCTGCGTGATTGTTGATATTAGATCGACGATAATATAGAGATTAGCCAGCGCACCGTAATCGTTCTGAGAAAGATTATGCGTCAAAAATGGCTGAAGGATCAGGGAAACCAGCGGAGACATCATAGCGGCGATCGCATAGATGCCCGAGTTCTTCACCATCTCAAGAGCAAGCGAGATATAGCTCCCGGCCCCTTTTGCTTTCTCTTTCGTCTCGAAAGCGGTGACAGCGCCAGTTGCCCCACTCCCCGGTTTCGGGATCGCAGGCATGACCCAGGTTGCTGCATCCGCCCAGTCGCCATCTATCTCTTGCGGGATCGCGGGCAGCGCCAAACGGATCGCCCTCAACTCCGTTGAGAGCGACAGTGATGGCATATCGAAGGCTGGCAACTGCATCGTTGGAGATTGATCGATGGAGTGCAAACGCCTCGTCACGATCTTATCGATGGAGGGTATCTCAAACGTCGCGATATCGTCGGTATCGGGATCGGCAGTAGCAGAAGTTGTTACAGGCACATCCCAGTCAAGCCTGGGTTCTCTGAACTGACGAGCCAGCTTCCCGGTTCTCCTCTTCCCATTGTTACGCATATCGTTCATAAAGTTGACTCTGCCTCATTATGCTTTGCTACAATGCTCTGTTCGGGGCTGCTTTCCGCTCCTTTGACCGCCAACCGGCTCTGCCGATAGCGTCTAATCATCGGAGTGGCGATAATGCCCGCGATCAACCAGCCAGGAAACGGCATATCGATCGGGCTGGTCCATCCATCAACGAACAGGCTGCACACGCTCAGGGCAATGAGAGATGCGATACCAATGGCAAAGAACACGCGCTCTTCAGGCTTGACGGCCAGCCAGTTGCGGAACGCAGACACGAATACGGAGCCTAACAACAACAGGAATGTCAGCATCATAGGGATGCCACAGGTGGCCCCCCACTGCAAATAGGAGTTGTCCGGCTCTTGCAGTGGTTTCGTTTGCGCGTAGTCACGCAGGGGTTCCGCAAGATTGAGATACGCCTGATTGCCCAGACCAACACCAAACCAGGGATAAGTCAGCATCACATGGGCCGCCGTTCGCCAGGTCGCCATGTGTAACGATGAGCTGCTGGTATCGCTTGAGTGGGCAAGCTGAGCGGCGATCTGCGCCTGCAAAACAATGGCCCCAAGACCCCCCATCACCACGATGAAGACCGTTATCAAAATGCTATCGCGTACTCGTCCCAACAACAGGAGAAAGACCACCAGGGCCGCAATGGTTCCCAACCACGATCCGCTGCTATACGTTTCCACCAGCGCCAGGAGGATGATCATCATCTGACCCACATGGATCACTTTATTCCAGGTACTCTTTGTTTCCACGAATAGCCCTAAAGGAATGAAAAAGAAGGTGGCAAGAAACATCCCATTGCCGTTCGGGTTCAGAAAGAACGAACCCAGGCGCGAGTTTCCAGTATCCAGAAGAAAGGTCGCATCCGCCGCGCTGGCCTTACCAAGCGATTTCAGCAAGAAGACGCCGGTCGTCGCCTCAATCACCGTATGCATCGCCAGGATAGCTCCGATCATCGCCAGGCATTGAAATGCAAGCCGGATGGAGGAGGTATCTCTCGCCAGATTATTACCCACCCAGAACATCAGAAAGGCGCTCAAAACGATCGGCAGGTAATACCCGATCGAGTTGGTCAGGCTGAACTTTCCACCTTCGAGCACCGCCATAATGGGCAAAACGAGAAATGGTATCCAGAGCAGGTGCAGGGATGGCGCAGTCCAGGGCCGCTCTTTCGAGCGACCCAGATAGCAGACCAATAACAATGTCACCGCCAGAAGCATTGCAAGCTGATAGGTTGCAAAACCCATATAGGCATCGATCACGATATGCACAACGACGATCAGGGCCGCAATAAACGCGTCTAATCTGAGCATCAGACAGAATCCCAGACCAATAGCAGCCGCGATGACAAAAGAGTAGAGTGGATTTAATACACTGATGGCTACTCCCAGCAAGAGCGCAACCGGTACGAGACCCAGCACAACTGGCGAGAAGGGAGTTGCCGCGTTCATTGCCTTCATAGCTATTTCCCTTTCGGCTGTGGAATACCAGGCGCCGAGAACTGTGCAGGCTTCGGCGGAATACCGTGCGCCGACATTTGCGGCTTCGGTGGCATCCCCTGCGCCTGAACCTGCGCCTGTTTCGGTGCCGACCAGGCCGGAGCCGGGGCTGCTTGCCCTCCCATCGCCTCATTCTGGCTCATCATCGAAGAGTCATACGAGACATGCTTATAGGGAGTTTCCTGATCGCCCCCGGCATCCTTATTGACCACAGTCCCCAACACATGTGCGCCCGCTTGCTCCAACACAGCTTTTGCCTGTTCGAGTTCGTCTTTCTTCGCACGTGCAACATCGATCACAATAACTGTACCATCGACCTTTGCCGCCAACGCCGTCGCATCAGACAGGCCCAGCAACGAGGGCGTATCAAAGATTACCATCTCAAATCCGCTGGTACTCAACGATGTCAGAAGATTTTGCATCGCATTTGAAGCGAGCAACTCCGAAGGTATCGGCGGCAAGGGACCCGATGTCAGAATACTCAGGTTCGGGATATTCACTGTGCGGATCAAGGGCATCAACACCTGTTGACCATTCGCGCTCGATGCTGTTCGGAAGGCAACGATCGCGTTGGTAAATCCTTTTGCATGACTCGATAGATTGAACAGTTCATGAATGGTCGGATGCCGCAAGTTTGCGTCGATGAGCAGCGTATTTTTGCCAGCTTTCGCCATGCTGATCGCCAGGTTCGCCGCAACAACGCTTTTGCCATTTCCTGGCACCGTACTTGTAATCACCAATGTATGGATAGGTCGATCGACAGCTGAGAATCCTATATTGGTATGTAAAATACTAAAACCTTCCGAATTGACATTGTGACTGGTTAAATTAACGACGCTCTCTCTTGATCCCGTCTGCTTGATCGTCGCTAAAAGCGGCCAGCCCAGGAGAGACGCAAGATTCGATTTTGAACGGATGCGTGTATCCACCAGCTCAAAGATGACAGCCAGGAGTATTCCCAGCAGCAGGCCGACAGCCACGCCCCCGACAGCATTCAGCGTTTTATTCGGGCTAACCGGAGTATCAGAGACCTGCGCCGGCTCGACCACCACCAGGAAGTTGCCATCGGTAACTGGCTGCTGAAGCAGTTGGTTCTGCTGCTTGATCAGGACAGAGGCAACATCATTGGCAACTTTTGCAGCCAGGTTTGGATCGGTATTTTTGACAACAATATCAAACAACGGTTTATTGGATCTGGAAGTTGCCTGAACGGCTCCTGACAGATCGCCAACGCTCATACCAGGGAAATGGGTTGCAACTTCGCTCAGCACAGGATATGTCGTTGCCAGATCGGCTTCGGTCCCGGCAAGGGTGGTTCCAGCGGTCAAGTTATCGCTGCTCAAAGGATTGCCACCGTTGCGGATAACAACCTGCATCACAACTGTTGATTGATAGACCGAATGGAGCAGCACAGCACTACCAACATAAGCCCCTGCTCCAATACATAAAACGCAAATGACAACGATATACCATCGTTTCGCTAACGATCTATAGAATTGTTCAAAGGTCATCACATTCCTCTTTCATCGCATCAGGCGCAAGAGTGAGGGATATTCTCCAATATATCCCTCACTCCTGATATGGCACGAATACAGATCGGTTTTATACTCCTTTGCGGAAGAGTACCTCGATCACTGTATTCAAAATGATAAACAGGTCCAGCATAAAAGACTGTCTCTTGATATAATAAAGATCATACTGCAACTTGATGAGAGAATCATTATCCGAATTGCCATATCGGTACTTCACCTGCGCCCAACCCGTCAACCCGGGTTTGACAGCATGACGATGGCTATAAAAAGGAATAGTTTTTTCCAACTCTTTGATAAAGGTCGCTCGCTCCGGTCGTGGCCCAATCAGGCTCATCTCACCGCGCAAAATGTTGAACAGTTGTGGCAGCTCATCCAGGTGCGTGGTACGCATAAAGCGCCCGATCCTGGTGACGCGTGAGTCGGTTTTCGATGCCCAGATCGCCTGTCCCTTCTTCTCAGCGTCAACGCGCATAGAGCGGAACTTGTAAATCCGAAACGTTCTGCCATGATAGCCAACTCGCTCCTGACTGTAAAAGATCGGGCCGGGCGAGTCAAGGTAAATGCAGAGCGCCAGCACCGGCGTTACCACAGCCAGTATCAACAGGCCGAACAGACCGCAAGCAAGGTCCAGCGCCTTCTTCCAGAAGAGATAGAGAAGCGAGGTGGAGCGCTCTGATTGCAGCGCCACATACCACTGATCTCCCACATGCTCGACCGGGATCTTACCACCGCAACTCTCATACACCACCTCCATCGGCACCACCGAGATACCGAACTGAGCAGCGTCCGTCGCCTCTTTAAAGAGGCTGTGATTCGAGCCATATTTAACGGCCATAACGATCATATCGACCATGTCGTGATAGATCAGGTAGTGCAACGTGTCCCTATCGCCCAGAACCGGCAGCCCTTCAAAGGTGGTTTGCTCTTCGCCACTATCGCCAATGTAGCCCAGCACGTTAATGCTGGAGCTTCTGGACATCTTGATCTCTTTTGCCACTGTCTCCCCTGCCGGGTTCACGCCGACAATGACGGCCCGGACCTGGAAACGAGGCAAATGTTTGATCTCGGCAAACAGGAAGCGCCAGATGGAATAGAGCGGGATGGCCACACCCAGGAAGAACAGTTCTAACTCAGCCGAAGCCATGAAATTGAGGCCAAGCAGGATGTATGAGAGGAACATCCAGAAGACACACATCAAAATCAGGGCGAAAAAGGTGCAGCATGGACCTTTAAAGCGGTTCGCCGCATAACTGAGTTGCTGCGACTGTGTGATGTTGACGGCCAGGCTCCAGGAGACCAGGGCGAGACACACCCACATCAGCTTCCCTTCGCGAACGCCAAACAGGTTAGTTGGAACATGGGGTACTTTATGAAAGAGGTACAACAACCCGAACAATGCTACGAGCAGAACAACGTCTCCTAGCATGAGGATGAGATGCCACGACGCCGACGATGGTTTACGTCTTTCTTTCAGTTTTTCCTTAGCAGAAAGGTACTCAACCTGTTTTGCGGAAGGCATCTCAGTCTTTTCCTGTAATGTTTCTTGTTGTTGATCTGGCATATTAGTTTTGAGATCGGACTGCATAATGGGCTTCCCTCCCTTACCCTTCTAGACGTATTTCTGTCTATTGCCATTGAGTTAAAAATGAGATTTAGGTATTAACGTGCGCTCAACCGTGCGCGATAAGTAAGTATAAGTTTCAAAGTTAATTCGGATTCTGTCCCGCCACCACTTCAGAGGCAGGAGAGATATTCTCAGCAGTAGACGTTGCCACAGTAGAGGGAGCCGTCTCCTTGCCAAGCAGCCTTGCAATCTGCGTATCAAGCGAGGCTGTAAGTTGATCCCGGTCATAGTGCTTCTCTACATATGCACGACCGCGCTCACCCAACAACTTCGCCTCTTCTGGATGTTGCTGTAAGTAGAGAATGCCCTCGGCCAACGCCTCAACATTCTCTGGCTCGACATAGCGAGCTGCCCCCGCCTCCTCTTCAGCAATCCGCCGCGCTTCCCCATCCACTCCCAACAAAAATGGCCGGGCAGAGGCCATGATTTCAAACATTTTCAACGGTAAGCGGCCTTCAAACAGTTGCCGTTTCTTCATCGGAACCAGACACACATCGGCTCCTGCCACCACCAGCGGCACGCGATCATGCGCCTGAGCCTCATAGAACGTGACGTTCTTGAGATCCCACTGGCGGGCTTTCTCCAGAAGCTCGATCCTCTCCCCGCCGTCGCCCACGAGAATAAAATGAATCTCTTGATGGTCTTGCAGCTTTCTAGCCGCTTCCAGCACGGTTGTTAATCCATGCGAAAGGCCAAAATTGCCAACGTAGACAACGGTAAACCTGTCGTCCCAACCCAGTTCCTTACGGGCCTCCTGTTTATCTCGCGGATGAAACTTGCTCAGATCGGCACCATTGGTCAGAAGAAACACGCGCTCCGCCGGGATGCCACTTGCGATAATCCCGTCACGGATGCCTCCCGACAAAGCCCAAATCAGGCCGGCGCTCTTGTACGCTGATTGCTCCAGTATCTCCGCCAACCGGATCAAGGTCTTATTCCGCAACGCACCTAACGCCACTGCCGATGCGGGCCAGAGATCGGAGACCATCAGGATGAATGGACTATGCTTGCTGCTGGCTAAGACGCGCCCGGCGATAACGTTGAACAGGGGATGCGATTCGAGGATCATCGCATCTGGCTGACCAACTGCTCTGCCACCGAGAATGGGCGACAGCAAACCAAACGAAAACTGTGCCAGCACGCGACGGAGGAAGCCGCGATTGGGGCTGGTATAACTCCAGACCCGCACAACTCTCACCCCGTCCATCATCTCTTCTTGCAAGAGCTTCCCACGGTACTCCTCCGGCACAATCCCGGTAGGATAGTTGGGAACCGTCGTCAGTACCGTTACCTCATGTCCCCGTTTCACCAGACGAGTCGCCGTCTCGCTGACTCGCGTGGCCGCCGCCCCCTTTTCAGGAGGATAGTAGGGCGCGATAAAGAGTATGTGCGTCATGCCTGTCCTCCTTTTTATTGCACCGAAGAGGCGTCTTGCCGCCCCTCGTTTGTCTGCTTATTCCCATCGCCGATCGTGATGTATTCCATCCCTGCTGCCTCCACCTGCTCACGACGAAGCGCCCGGCGTCCATCAAGGACCACCCGACACTGGCTGAAGCGACTGAAGTCAAATGTTTGATATGCTTTATGATCCGCCTGAACAACAATGGCTCGGATCTCACCTGCAACGTCAGGAGTGAGAGGAGTATAGCCCAGCGCCTGCAACTCGTCGGCACTATACAGTGGGTCATCAACATATACTGCTGCGCCGGACGCCAGCAGAGCATCCTGGAGCAGTTTCGCACTTGTGAACGCCGTTTCCTTTACGTTCCCTCGATAAGCCACACCCATGATGAGCACAGATCGGCGCTCTAAAGAGCCAATAGCTCCCTGAAGCCGTTCCACTGCATATTCTGCCATCGAATCGTTGATACGACGTGCATAACGTGGTATCGAAAGCATTGATTGTTGCGAATTTTGGTGTTGATCTATGCACCCGGCCAGCAGAAAATAGGGGTACACCGGGATACAATGGCCGCCAACGCCGACGCCAGGCGTGTGTATGTGTGAATACGGCTGCGTGTTGGCGGCGGCAATTGCATCGGTGACATTCAACCCCTTCGTATCCGCAAAACGTGCATATTCGTTTGCCAGCGCAATGTTGACATCACGATAGGTTGTTTCGATGAGCTTGACAAATTCGGCCTCGTCGGTCGATGCCATTCTGATCGTTTCCGCATCCAGCACCGATTGATAGAAGTCGAGCGCCGCCTGGGTGCTCTCCTCGTCAATCCCACCGATCACTTTCGGATAGACGCGCAGGTCGCGGAAGATACGCCCGGATGAGACGCGCTCAGGACTATAGGCGAGATAAAAGTCCCGACCAGCTTTGAGGCCCGACCGCTGCTCAAGGATCTGAGAGAAGCGCTGCGCCGTTGTACCTACTGGCAACGTCGTTTCATACACCACCAGCGTCCCCGGCTGCAATCCATCTCCGATCGCGGTGGTGGCGGCATCAATAGCGCGGAAGTTAACCTCCCGCGCTTCGTTCACCACGACCGGCACGATCACCACAACCACGTCGGCCTTACGCACAGCTTCAGTTGTTTGCGCCGTTGCGGAGAGCAGACCCTCTCGTACCAGACGTGGCACCTCGACCGCCAGTTCTGGCTCCTCCTGCACATGCGATTGGCCGGCGTTGATCATTTCCACAACCTGGGTGTTGATATCGCAACCTATCACACGCTTGCCATGCAGTGCATATTGCACGGCGAGCGGTAGCCCGATCTTGCCCAGACCAACGACCGCTGCCGTCGCGAAATTCCTGTGTCCCATCAGCCCTCTACCTCCATTGATCTGAATGTTGTCTGACTCCTGGCGGCATTCTGCTGTGCCACCTCCGTCAACTGCAGCACAATCTTCAAGGCTGCGATGCCATCCTCGCCCGTCACAGTTGGCGATGTATCGTTGCAGATCGCGGCGACGACATCCTCATACTCCAAACGTAGCGGCTCTGCCTTACGGACTTTGAGCCGGGTCATGGTTCCCTCACTCACCCCGCTAATGGATCGCAATGCATCCCAGTTCGTCGGCATGTAGTCATTCTCATAGAAATATACGTCCTGCGTCAGATAATTGACGAGATACATGCCTTTTTCACCAGTAATGCTCAAATCTCGTACTTTGGTTGGTGTCAACCAGTTCACATCAAGCATCCCAATAACGTTATTATTGAAATGCAGGATGCCCAGCACGAGATCTTCATGCGAGCTATGAATGTAGCGCTGCATTTCTGCCTGGACCCGCTCAACCTCTGCATCGGCCAGATAGCGCATGACATCGACATCATGGGTGGCCAGATCGAGCGTCACGCCCACGTCACGGATACGCGGCGGGAACGGGCCAAGTCGCCGCGCATGCATGTGGAAAATCTTTCCCAGTTCACCAGCTCGCAGACGCTCCCGCACCTGCATAATGGCAGGATTGAAGCGTTCGATGTGTCCAACGGCGATCTTCACATTGTTGCTCTGCGCCAATGCGATCAGAGCCAGCGCATCATCCACCGTACTCGTAATAGGCTTCTCAATAAGAATGTGAATACCCTTATTTAGCAGGTAAGAGGCCACTTCAAAGTGCAGATGTGTCGGCACAACTACCGCCACGAGATCAGGCTGCGTCTTCTCCACCAGCTCGCGGTAGTCAGCGTAGCCCTCCAGACCGAAGCGGCGCATCGCATATTGCAGCGCCGACTCCTGCATCTCGGCCACACCAACGAGTTTAATCTTCCCCTCAGAGGTCAGATCGTTTAATACGCGCAGGTGATTCAATCCCATAGAACCAGCGCCGATGACAGCGATTTTTAATTGCATAGCGCCACTACCTCTTTGACAATCGTTGCAAGATCCTCTTGACTGAGCGCGGGATGGACCGGCAGTGATAACACTTGCTGGGCCGCTGCCTCCGTTTCAGGCAGGTTCGAACCTCCATCGGGTGCTGAGATACGAAATCGCGAACGAGAATTTTGATAGAAAGGTTGCTGATAGATTGCCAGGGGATAATGCACCCCCGTCCCGACACCACGCTCGTGCAGGGTCTTGACCCACTGATCGCGATGCTCAGGAACACGAATAGTATATTGATGATAGACATGCCGATAGCCAGGACGCGCAACCGGGGTCTGCACAACGCCTTTGAGATGCTCCGTCAAGAACTGCGCATTGGCGATACGCCGCTCGTTGAATTGCCCCAGCTTTTTCAACTGCGCATTACCAATCGCGGCTTGCAGGTTCGTCATACGCTGGTTATAGCCGATCGCGGTCTGATAATAGCGCGTTGACTGACCATGATTACGCCAGAGCCGCGCCTGCTCAGCAATGGCCGCATCATTTGTCGTGATGATTCCCCCTTCGCCCGTGGTCATATTTTTGGTCGGGTAGAAAGAGAAGCAGGACGTATTCGTTCCCCCAATAGTCCTATCGCCGATCTTCGCTCCATGTGCCTGCGCGGCATCCTCAATAATGCTCACCCCATGAGCGGCGGCAATCTCTTCTAAACGCTGCATGTCGGCGGGATTGCCATATAAATGCACCGGCATGATAACTTTGGTACGCGGTGTGATCGCGGCCTCTACAAGCGCGGGATTTATGTTATAGGTATCCGGCTCAATATCCACAAAGACTGGCGTGGCTCCCACAAGCAGAATGACATTGGCGGTAGCGGCAAAGCTAAATGCTGTCGTAATGACCTCATCGCCAGGACCAACACCGTGTGCCAGTAAAGCAAGATGGAGTGCGGCTGTTCCCGAAGAGACTGCCACAGCCTCACGCGCACCACACATATCCGCAAATTGCCGCTCAAACGTTGCGACTTCTTCCCCCTGAGCCAGTTGGCCCGACGCCAGTACGCGAAGAACTGCGGCTTCTTCTTCACTCCCGATGAGAGGACGCGCAATCGGAATCATAGATAACTCCCAGTGTTACTTTATTTTTACAAAAGACAGAACAGTATAATTAAATTTTTCTGATCGAAAATCGTTTTTACATGGTTATCTGCCACTTTTTGAGCGCAGAAAGCCCCGGGTCCGAAAGTGTGGGTCTTAGAGTTATCACATAGGCGAAGATCGATATTGGGTACGGTGGTGGCTTTTCACGGCAACATCAAAATTTTAAAGCAATAGTGCTACATATGTATATACTTAACATAGTCACTTCATCCTCCCCATCTACAGTAAAAATGCTTTGCCAGAAAGAAGCCAGAAACGGTATCTTCGATAAGCACTAAGAAACACCACAATCTTCATTGAAACAAGAAGGCACATCCCCATTGATGGCTCCAGATCGGCACATGTATGCATTTCACTACTTTTACAGTAAATTTTCATGCATCTGATGCGTTAAACAGAACCTTTTATGCAAATCTACTGTAACGTACTTACTAACAGACCTGACACAATTGAGCATACCAAATCATTCTGCTAGTGTCAAGTTTATCCACTATGACCATGACTATCAACGCATCCCCCCCCTCGTCTCCTGGGAGAAAAGTGCCAGAAACTTGAATGGATCTGCAAAACTTGCTAAAGTTCAGCATGAATATGGGAGAATGCACTGAGTTTAGAAATAATCATCGGATCTTCTTATTAAGAACTTGAAGAACTGCATCAGACTATCACCTTTCCAGAGTAAAGAGCTTGTCGTGTTGCACTCTGCCGTTCCTTAATGATAGAATTTCGATGATTCAATGGTACAATCGGGTGATGCGACATTCTCATTCTTAAAAAAATATTGTCCTATCCACCAGCCGATGTTTTATGGTAGTCCCACTATAAAAGCAAAAATTATCTTTGTTTGCAGAGTCCTGGCACGGCTCTCCGCTTTCACCGATCTTTTCTTCCGGTAGGAGCCAGTCGTCATTACAAAACTAGAAAAGAAAGTCTATTGCAATGAGTACAACGTATTCCCGTGATATAGGCTTACAAGAAGATGTAAAAACTTTTCCTGCGTCTTTCTCTCAGCAGCGCCTATGGTTTCTCCAGCAATGGAACCCCGAACAGAGCGACTATACCACCACGTTGCTCCTTCGTATGAATGGAAACATTGAGCAGGAAGCCATTGAGCACAGCCTCAACGAGATTGTGCAGCGCCACGAGAGCTTGCGCACGACCTTCGCCGTTGTTGAGGAACAATTGACTCAGGTTATCGCTCCTCGCCTCGCTCTTGTTCCCTCTGCCTATGATCTTACGCATATTCCAGCAGAAGAGCAAGAGGCTGAAGCGCTACGAGCCGCGCAACAGGAAACGCAACGTCCATTTGATCTCACACAAGGCCCCCTGCTTAGAGCAACGCTTGTACGCTTTGCCCCCGATAAACACCTGCTGATCATCGTTGCCCACCAGATCGTTTTTGATAGTCGATCGAGTGGCGTGTTTCTGCAAGAGCTGGCGGCCCTCTATCAGGCGCACACAACTAATCAAGCGGCTCAACTGCCAGCGCTCTCCATGCAGTATGCCGATTTTACGCTGCAACAGCTCGAATGGCTAGGCCAGCAGGAGACACTGGACGAGCACCTGAACTATTGGAAGCAATTTTTGCAACAGGCTCCCAGCGCCCTTGAGCTGCCGGCCAACCGCTCTCATGCCCTGAACGTTTCTAATCAAGGAGCCACCCATCAGTTTACACTCTCGCCACAGCTCACCAGCGCACTCAAAGAACTGAGCAAAGAGCAGAATGTTTCTCTCTCCGCTCCCCTACTGGCGGCTTTTACAGCCCTGCTCTATCGTTATACGGGACAGCAAGATCTGTGCCTCGGCACCTATTCGACGGACCATTCGCGTGCGGAGACGGCGGCGCTGATCGGCAATTTCGTGAACACGCTGGTCCTACGTGCGGACCTCTCAGAGAATCCTACCTTTCAGGAGCTGATCGAGCGCACGAGCACTATGCTAACCGCTACGTCCGCGCATGCTGATGTACCATTTGAATACGTGATGCAGGGGGTTCAGCCGGACCGCAACTCCAGCCAGAACGCCCTCTTCCAGGTACTTTTCGCGCTTGAACCAACGCTGCCCACACTGCCAATCGGGTGGAACCTGTTGCCGGCCCATGTCGAGACGCAGAATGCTCGCTTCGATCTCTCATTGATCCTGACCGACTATCCTGACGGCCTTCACGGCTATCTTGAATATCGCACCGATCTGTTTACCGCCGATGCCATCGAGCGCATGGTAGGCCACTGGCTCACGCTGCTGGAAGCGGCGCTTGCGCATCCCGCAGAGCAGATCACTATCCTGCCGCTGCTCACTGAGAAAGAACGTCACCTGCTCTTAGAAGAGTGGAACGAGGCGACGCACGTCCCGTATCCCCACGAGACTCCTCTGCCCCAACTCATCGAGCAACAGGTCGCACGGACTCCTGATGCTCCCGCCGTCTCTTTCGCTGGTCAGCAGCTCACCTACCGCGAACTCAATGCCAGAGCAAATCGTCTCGCCCACTATCTACGGGAAAAGGGCGTCGGACCAGAGGTACTGGTGGGTATCTTTATCGAGCGTTCGCTGGAGATGGTCGTGGGCCTGCTTGGCATCCTCAAAGCCGGAGCTGCCTATGTGCCAATGGACCCGACCTATCCCGCTGAGCGGATTGGCTTTATGCTGGAAGATGCTGAGATGCCTGTTCTGGTCACTCAGTCTCATCTGGTCAGCCGTCTGCCAGAGCACACAGCCAGTCTGGTCTGCCTGGATACCGATACCGCCGCCCTCGAAGAGCAGCCAGACACCAATCCCATCCCACTGGCAACACCCAGGAATCGTGCCTACGTCATCTTTACTTCCGGCTCCACAGGCCGCCCTAAAGGAGTTCAGATCTGCCATCGTGCCGTCGTCAATTTCCTCATCTCGATGAGCCGCGAACCCGGCTTAACCACTGAGGACCGCCTGCTTGCGGTGACGACGCTCTCCTTTGATATTGCGGGACTCGAAATCTATCTCCCGCTGATCGTTGGCGCACACATCATCGTCGCCAGCGCTGCAACGGCGATCGATGGTACAGCCCTGATTCAGGAGCTTACGCAGGAGCGGATCACCGTCATGCAGGCCACGCCGATTACCTGGCGCATCCTGCTCGCTGCGGGCTGGCAGGGCAACCCCAACCTCAAGATCCTGTGCGGTGGAGAAGCACTGCCACCCGAATTGGCCCGACCTCTGCTGTCAAAGGTTGGCTCGCTCTGGAATGTCTACGGACCAACCGAGACGACCATCTGGTCCACGGCCTGGGAGATCAAACCGGGCGACGAACCGATCTCGATTGGCCGTCCGATCGCCAACACCGATATCTACCTGCTCGACCCACATCGCCAACCTGTGCCAATCGGCGTGCCAGGCGAACTCTTTATTGG
>JAICIM010000545.1 GCA_025928885.1 Ktedonobacteraceae bacterium
CTCCTCTCGCAACAGTGGAGTGACACATTTTATAAAGTGGAAAAGGTGCATGAGGAGCGTTTGCTATTGAAACGAATGGTATTCCCGCACAAGGTTGCGCAGCTTGATAGTGGAAAAGGTGCATGACGAGCGTTTGCTATTGAAACATCGCCGCTGCTGGTGGTGATCGGCTCATATCGGCGCGGTGGAAAAGGTGCATGACGAGCGTTTGCTATTGAAACCTGGCTCGAAGGGATAGGCACACCAGCGTGCCAACGTGGAAAAGGTGCAGGAAGAGCGTTTGCTATTGAAACGTCGGGCGTGTTGCGGGGCGAAGGGAAAAGGAAGACCAATGAAACGGCTTTGTCTCATCGGCCTGTATGTTGGGGGTTGAAGATGGTCGGGTTAGTATATGAGCGTCGGGATATCAACCTGGTCGAGCGTATAGGTGGTATCAAATAGGTTGTTGTATTCTTGGAGCGCTCGTATTACAGTGGATTTAGGTAGGGGGTAGCCATTCCAAAGTACACTCATTTCGTTTGCTGTGAGGTCCGTACCCTTCTTCCACATATCCATCAGTCCAGCCCCAACCATGCAACATAACTGCTGATACGTCAGTTTTCCGTTCATACCGCCTCTTCCTTCGCAACTGAAAAGAAACTGATTCGCCGATATGTATCATAGAGTTCATTCAGCACGAAGCCATCTGGAAATTTGACTTTATAACACTCGCTGACTCCTAACGTCAACCCTCTCACTCTGACAGTATCTTCAGGGAAGAGAAAGAAGCAATAGTCTTCGTGATCCTCAATAGTACAACCATGCGTCGCTAGTAGGTCTTTTATCTCCCCTGCCTTCTCTTGAATTATCCGAGGGGCTTTCAACTTTGTTACCGGTTCACTTCCCCAAATGAAATGCTCATCATTATCGAAGCTAAATATAGTGGTACGCATCTCTTTTCTCCCTGTCGATCTGTATTTTAGGGGGGGGGTGAATTTTTTCATAGGATAAATAAGTCAGGAAAATTACACCCCTGTATTCAGCATACATTATTCTGCCCACTACTGTCAATGCCCCCTATTTGTTATAGTGCGGCTTGTACAGGGGGTAATGCATGATACGCCTGAAGGTCAAAGAGGTCGCGCAAGCTAAGGGGTTCAGTCAAGGTAAGCTCTCAAGAATAGCTGATGTCGATACAAACACACTAAAACGAGTATATAACCAGCCGTACCAGTCTGTTACAACGTTTACCCTTGACAAGCTCGCTATGGCTCTAGGGGTAGACGTGCGCGAGTTGCTTGAGAGCGTACCGGTTGATGCAGCTAGTTCGACAGAGTGAGGATACCGTCAATCTCGATGTCGTTGGTTGATCCGTTGCGGTCATACCCCAACACGAAATAAGTGGAAGATGGGCCGCACTAGCGTGAGCTTTTGGCACATCTGTTCGGTTGTGACAAATGGGTGAAGAAAGGAGTGGAAAAGGTGCATGACCAGCGTTCGCTTTTGAAAAAATAAGCTCGGGACAAGAGCATGTTCCCCTCATGGTAGCGACAATGGGCGGTTTGGTGGGGTTGCGGGGGCCTCGCGCTTGTCGCTTTCGCCTACCTATGATTCCCGTCCTCGCGTAAACTCTTACAATCGATACCATTTCAATAGAGGCACCACAATGGCAACTTATCGATCACGTTCACATATCCCGCCGTTGGTGCAGGCGGCGCTCGATCTGGCGCGGGTTCAGGGGTTTGAGCGGTCGTGCCTTCCAGAGGTGGGGCGGCTTCTGAGCATCCTTTCGGCACATGTGCAAGAGGGGATTGTGGGCGAGATCGGCACTGGGACCGGCGTTGGTGCCGCCTGGATACTCTCACATCTCGCTCCAACTACGCGCTTCGTGACCGTCGAGGCCGATGAGCAGCGAGCACAGGCTGTGCAACAGCTCTTTCGCGCTCTACCCAACGCCCTGGTCATCCATGACGATTGGCACGCCATCCTCCCCTATGGCCCCTTCGATCTGCTCTTCGTCGATGCGGGCGCGGCCAAAGCTCCTCCCGGCCAGCCAACAGACACAACGGCAGCAGAAACGATCCTGGCAGCGCTACGCCCGGGCGGAATCGTGCTGTTCGACGATCTCACACCCGAAGCTGATTGGCCGCCTCACCTGCACAACCAGCCCGATCCCGTGCGCGAGTTCTGGCTCAACGATACCCGCGTGCAGGCAACCGACCTACTCACAACTCCGCACAGCGCCGCAATCCTGGCAACCCGCATCCAATAATCTCCCTCCGGGCAACTTATACACAAAATTGCCACGAGATGTTGTCCCAAAATGGACGCCTCAACCCTCTCTATTTATGATGATCCCCGTCACATACACAGCTATGATTGCAAACATACTATAATGAGAAAGATCAATGCTATGAATAATATTGTTGGCTCTCCTCGCCACAATGATACGTTACACGATGAGTGCTTCGGGAGCGTGCAGCATGGAAACCTTTGAAACCTATCGCCAATACCTCTTTGCTATCGCCTATCGCATGCTGGGGAGCGCGATGGACGCCGAAGATATGGTCCAGGAAACCTATATCCGCTTCTCAGCAACGCCCCCTGAAAGCATCCACTCGCCCAAAGCGTTTCTCACCACCATCATTGTGCGCCTGTGCATGGACCAGCTGCAACTGGCACGCAGGAAGCGCGAGCAGTATGTCGGTCCCTGGCTGCCGGAGCCGATCCTCACACCCGAAGCCGCCGATCCTGAGCAACGGGTCGAGACACAGGAATCAATTTCGCTGGCCTTCCTGATCTTGCTTGAAGAACTCCAACCGTTCGAGCGAGCAGTATTTCTATTGCGTGAGGTCTTTGAGTACGAATTTGCGGAGATGGCCGCTATGCTCAACAAGAGCGAGGCCGCCTGCCGCCGCTCGTTTAGCCGTGCGAAACAACATTTGCGCGAACATCGACCACGCTTCCCGGCCTCCCAACAAACCCATCGCCAGCTGCTCAATCGCTACAATCAGGCGGTGCAAACGGGCGAGATGCATCCTTTGATGAGCCTGCTTGCTGAGGATGTAACGCTGTGGGCCGATGCTGGCGGGAAGATCAAAACGGCGGCGCTTCGTCCCATCAGAGGGCGCGACAGGGTGGCACGCTTCAGCCTGGGAACGCGCCGCTTCAGGCCCGCCAATCATCGCATCGAGATGGCCGAGGTCAATGGCCAGCCCGCCCTGATCGTCTATATCGGCGATCAAGTGTTCTCCGTTCTGACAATTGAGATCGAGGCCGAGCTGATCCGCTCCATCCATATCGTCGCCAACCCGGAGAAGCTGGCGCGACTCTAAACGAGCAACGAGTGAGCGATTAAACAATATTGACCGAAACAACGCAAACCATTTTTGCATATGCAGCGAGTGGAGCGTCACTATGTGTAGAAGTTGGTTTTCACACGTAGAGCGTTTCTCTAGATACAGCATACAAGATCGCGCAAAGGTGGTTGCAATGACGCGTTTCCTGGTTGATTACGATCCTACCTGGCCCATACAATTTGAAGAGGAGAGACGCCTCCTGTTGAGCGCCATTCAAGAGCATGTTAAGGAGATTCAGCATATCGGCAGTACTGCTATTCCGGGCTTATGTGCAAAACCAAAAATTGATATTCTGATCGGCCTCTCCAATCTCTCGCTTGTAACTGCATGTATTGAACCGCTTGAGCAGCTACAATACACCTATGGTGGCGAAAACGGATCAGAGCGGCACTATTTCCGCAAACCGCTATCACGCGAAATTTCTGCAACACATCATCTACATCTCGTCGAGTTTGGCTCAGAACAATGGCGGCATCCTTTGTTTTTTCGAGACTATTTGCGCACACATCCCGCAACGGCGCTGGAATATGGTCTCTTCAAAAAGCAGCTGGTTGCTTGGTTCGGGGGCTATTCATCAGGAGATAAGAGCGTTTTTATTCGATCAATATTGCAAAAAAGAGGCAAAACATAAGGAGATCCTTGTGCTTATAACTAGCGGACCTCCTTCTTGCCGGCGCTACACTCTACCAGCTCTCGCGATGCACAACTTCTGCAAGTGGCTTGCGTTTGGCAGGCTTGAAATCGGTGCCGATCGTGTAAGCAACCGGGATCAGCGCAGCCTGAGTTATCCGCTCGTAGGGGATGCCGAGGATCTCCGCCGCCTCGCGTTCGTAGATGAGATGGAGGCTGGTCAACACCGTTCCCAGGCCGCGCGAACGAGCTGCAAGCATGAAGCTCCAGGTCGCCGGGATAATACCGGTCCACAACCCTATCTGCTCAGGCACTGATGGCTTTTCAACGCGTCCCTCTGCACAGGGGATGATGTGGACCGGCACCTCATGCAGATGCTCAACAAGGTACAATGCCGATGAAGTCATTCGTTGCAGCCTGGCTAATGTCTGCTCATCCGAAACATTAGCCAGCATCTTCTCTGCCTCCTTATACATCATGGCTGCCCCTTTACGATAGAGTTCTGCCAGGGCCGCTCGTTTGGCTGGATCAGTGACGACGAGGAAGTGCCATGTTTGCACATCGCCTGGTGACGGAGCCTGCAATGCTAGAGTCAAACACTCATCGATAACCTCCGGCTCCACTGGCCGCGTCAGATCCAGACGTTTACGCACCGCGCGTGTGGTGGTCAAGACTTCATCAAATGATAGATCGAGAAGAGACATAGTGAAATCCTTTCTGCTCTGTATATGTTATTTGTTGTCAACAGTGTACAGCGCAGTAAGGATATCTGTCGTACCTCGAAAGTGCTATTGATGGGAGTATTTCATAAAGTATGTTGTAGCCGCGGGGGGTGGTGGAGGTAAGTTAGGAGCGGGGGGGTTAGTGTGCAGCGGGGCAGAGCCACAGGCCGGGCGATATAATTAGAATA
>JAICIM010000634.1 GCA_025928885.1 Ktedonobacteraceae bacterium
GCTGAATCAAACCGCTATGTAAGCTCTGAGCGGCTATGGGGTCGTGATGCATCTCTGTCAGGGCCGCACGCAAGCGAGCTTTGAGGGCCGCATCAAGCCGTTTCGCCACTACAACGGGCGGCATCGCTGATGGGCCGAGCATCGCAACGACGCGCAATTGCGCGGCCAGAGCAGGGTCTCGCGCCAGCATAACATCAAGCACGTGCGAATCGATCGCGGCTGCATCCGCCTGCCCAGCAACGACCATTTGAAGCGAGGTGAGATGCGAACCAGATTTGACGGTCGAGCCGAAATAGTGGGGGGATTTGCCACGTTCCAGCAGGCTATAGCAGACCAGATTGCAGCCCGAATGTGACGTGGCCTCGTTGTAGGCCCAGGTGCAGCTCTGTAAATCATCAAAAGAGGCGTAGGAGCTATCACGGCGCACAATCACATCGGAGAAATAGATGGGCCGATCCAGATAACAATCAGCCAGCAGCACAGGCGCTGCCAGCAACTCAACGGGACAATCGGCCCATTGCCGCATACGCACATACAACAGCCCGCAGAGAAAGCCCGCATCCGCCTGCCCATTCGCAAACTCATCCAGCGATTGGCCCGTGTGCAGCGTCGCCGGCATGTCCAGCTCTTGCCCGGCATAATCGGCAATCTGCTCATAAGTGCTTTGTAAGATGGGCGAGAGAAAATTAGCGAACTGTAGCGTCTCGTTGGGCTGCATATGCGTTTCCTATCCGTTAATCTTTCCAATCACTCAAGAACTGCTGGTCTTTCTCATCTACCCGCGTTCCCAGCATGGGATGCAGTTTCATTGCTGGCGAATATTTGCTGGCGGGAGCCGTGCGGCCCAGCGCTTCGGCCATTGCACGCACATAGTGGGGCGCACCACCACAGCAGATACCAATGTAGTTCACGCCCAGTGCCTGCGCCCGCCGAGCAAAATCGGCCATCTCAAAGCGCGTCAACAGAAACGGCTCCAACCCGATTGGGAAGGAGCGCTGTCCGTTAAATTCCAGCGCCTCAAAGGTCGGTGCCTGCTCAGTTGTGCGATAGGGAACGGGTTGGGCCGCAACATAGCAGGAGACCGCTTTTCTGATCTGCTCGATCAGCGGCAACATCGTCGCGGGGCCACGATCGCAGTTCAGCCCAACGATATCCGCACCATGATCGGCGAGAATCTTACAAGCTTCCACATAGTCGTAGCCGTCGCGGGTCTGCGTTGGCTGTACCGTCGCCAGCGTAACCATCGCCGGCAGCTTGAGTTCTTTGATGACCTCCAGACCGATCAGCGCCTCGCCAAGATAATCGTTGGTTTCGGCAATGACAAAATCGATCCCCTCTTCGACGGCCCAACCAAGTTGCTCCTCGTATTGTGCGCGGACAACTTTTTTCGTCTCTTTTGCGTTATCAGGATCGTAGGCCCATGTATTGCAGATATTGCCAGCCACCAGCGCATCACCCTCACGCGCAACCTCGTTGGCGAGCCGAACCGCCTGCCGATTCATCTGTTCCAGATCGTTCTCGCGCCCCACATCCTTGAGCTTCTCGCGATGAGCATAGTAGGTTAGCGCCACCATAACCTCACAGCCCGCACGCAAATATTCGCGGTGCAGCTCTTTGACGGCTGCGGGGAAATCCAGCACCACCTCCGGCACATAGGGACCGGCCTTGATGTAGCCGCGCCGCTCCAGCTCAAAGACATAGCCCTCGCCGCCAACGACGACGCCATTTGCGAGGCGCTCCAGCACGCCTCTTGTGGTTCTTTGACTCATAATATGCTCCTCCAGTAGTTCGTGGTATCAGACAATCAAAACGTTATGCAAAGCGCTGCGGTGTAAAGCGGCTGATATCGTAGACCGTGCCGCCCTCTAAGGCCAGTTGCATCAGGGTCTGACCGATCCAGGGCGCGTATTTATAGCCCGTTCCGCGCCAGCCAACGCCAACATAGATATGCTCAAAGCCGGGCGCGTTGCCCAGAATAAAGTTATCGTCGGCCACCAGATCGTAGAAACACTGATCGACATCCAGCACATCTACCGCCTGAGCGTCGCGCAAGACCGGCATACACTCCTCGACAAAGCTATGGACATCGTGAATGTGCGTTGAAACTACCTGAGCGTCGGGGGGATGATAGAAACCGATCTTGACGCCCTGCGTCTTGCCCTCATAGATGGGATGCCCGTAAATGCCCACATCCAGGTACGCAAAGACGGGAAGCGCATCCGTCGTAAACTCGGCGCGGCGGGCGGCAGGCGGGAAGAAGTATTTACACTGGCTGGGACGATCAGGGATCAGGGGGAACTGCACGGTACAGCCTTCGATCCGCTGCAATAGCTCGTTCGTCCCCAATCCGGCCACAATAATCACCTTTGCAGCCAACAGCTCACCGTTATTCGTCGTTATCACAACATGATCGTCCCGTTGCCGAATCTGCGAGACCTCGACCTGCTCCTGAATATCGACCTGCCGATCGCGCAAAGTAGAGAGGAGCGTACGCGTCACCTCTGGTACATAGAGCATGCCGGCTTCGACATCCAGACGGCCAAGATCGACATCGAACTGTGGGAAGCGCTGCTGTAGCTCATCAAAAGAGAGCGCCTCGGCCTTTAACTTCAACTCGGTCAGGGTCTGGAAGCTCTGCACGGCATAGGTTTCGGACAGATTGGGCGTCACGTTGGCTTTGGCAATATTCAGACAGCCACAATCGATCAGGAATGGCTCGGCGGCGTGCTGCTGCAATTCCAGCCAGAGCCGCCGCGCTTGATAGGCGAGGCGAGCGTAGAACGGATCGAGATAATCGTTGCGAATCGAGCGTGTGTAGCTAAAAGAGGCCGCTTTTTTGTTCTCAACGCCGATCGTGGCCTTCTCTAAAATGGAGATCTTCTCGGTAAAGTGCGAGGCATAGTACGCGGTGGAGAGGCCCATCACCCCTCCACCAATGATAACCAGATCCTGTATGTTCTGCATGTCCACCGCTTTCTTTCTGCTAAAGACAACACGATGAGTATACCTGCTCCCGTATCAATGGCCGTTGCCCATTGCCTGGAAAGGTATAGTACTTCGTACCACATAACGCCATTTTTCCACCAGCCAATCCTCCCGCCAGAGAGCCGCTATGCAAGCGTATCCATTCGTAATAGTGTGGAGATAGCTCATAAGCTGCGTACCGATGCGCACCAATGGTATGAAAGTGCGCTTTAATCTCCAGGCTCTTCAAAACCACCAGATTGTACCAGCGTCCGGCACGTAGCTCTAACGAAGAATAACTCAACAATCCAGGAACATACGCAAGTTCGGACAGCATATCATAATCAGCGGCGTTCAGACGGTCTATTATCTCTGGATCAGCATTGAGCTGTCTGCCGCTCACAAAACCGACAAAAGCCAGATCGTGCTTTTGCAAGAGCTGCTGTGGTTGATAGAGAAGAATGCGGTGGGTGCGGCCCCGGCGCTCGTTGAGATAATAGTTCCAGGGCAATGAACCATGTTCTGTCTGGCCCGGAGCCTGCAACGTCACGCGCACCTGCTGGGTCATATAGTGCAAAACGACAAGATCCTGTTGGCTTTTTTGCAGGGGCAAGATAACTTTTTGCTCCACTGTTCTCTGAGCGGATGGCTGTGTCTGATTCACTGGTCGGCTCCTTTTCGCTATAATGAGGCAACCCACATGGGCATACGCATGTAAGTACAACTTAACGTTCTCTGTACGAGAGAATACGGCAATACACGCCACTAAGAGGCGATTGCGCGTAGAAAATTTGCAGTGAAAAGGTTACTTTGAATGCAGAGTATTAACAGTGACACATACAGTGGGAGCGACCAGGAGCATGAGTGGAAGAACAGAAGAGGGGGCGCTGACAGGCAGGGCAAATAGCTTTGGAAGAAGGATCAAAATACACAAACGAGGGTACGTTGTTCGCAGCGAGAACAGCGAGCTGCTGAAAGGGTGTCGCAAAAGACACCGGACGCTCAGTTTGAGCGGCAAGACGACGGTTGGCCCAACTACGTCTACTAGAGAGGCGAGCAACGTCGTCTGAGGCAAGATTGGATGA
>JAICIM010000616.1 GCA_025928885.1 Ktedonobacteraceae bacterium
GATAACCACAACAGTATCATAATGCTCAGAAAGGACACGGGCCGCCATCAATCCGGCGATGCCAGCGCCAATAACCAATACGCTTTTTTCTAAAGTATTGTTATTCATTTATTTTCCTCTTTCTCTGTAATTACTCTTATTTTTCTTAGAAGCGTTGTTTTGTTTCTGTGTGGAAAGTATAGTTTGCCAGAGAGGAAAATAAACCCTCCAATCGGGTTGTCCGGTGGGTGGTTCTCGGGGAAGCGTTAGATGAGGTGCAGGCTGCGGGCAATCTCGCCAGCCTGGACGCGGTTGTTAACGTTGAGTTTGCGGTAGATGTTTTTGACGTGTCCTTTGATGGTATTGACGGAGACGATTAGCGCATCGGCGATCTGGGGGTTGCTGTTTCCGGCAGTGAGCAGAGAGAGGACGCGCAGTTCTTGCGAGGTGAGCGGTTCAAATGGCGAACCGTTAGTGGTCTGTTCTGGATGGAGAAAGGCGCGGAGAATGATTTCGGCATAGGTCCGCAGAGGTTTCTCTGTGAGTGTGGGAAGAAGTGAGCGCAGGAGGACGGCAAGCGGTTCGCCTTCGTTGAGGAAGAGGCGCATATAGCCCTCGTTGCGTGCCTGTGAAAGCACCTCCTGGAGCCGCTGTTTTGCTCTGTATTCTTGCTTATCGGCGGCATAAGCCAGCACAATCAGCAACCGCAGCTCCAGTGTACGCTGCATCTGTTGTCCCATCAGGGCCGTGATAAGGAGGCGTTCAAGGATGCGCAGAGCCGCTGGAGCTTCGCCTCGTGCTAGCAACAGACGGACGCGTAACAATTGCAGCGTCTGAAGCTGCAGGGGCGACATCTCTGCTTCGTAATCGGCAAGGAGACCAAGCGTGCGTCGGGCGGTTATAAGATCGTTGTCTCTTATCTGCAAACGTGCTTGCCAGCTAAGGACATTGGGGATAAGCTGTCGCATGCGGATAGGACTGGCCTGGAGTCGCACCAGGAGATAACTCAACTGTTGCAGCGCCGAATCAACCTCGCCGCGTGCATGGGCCACGAGGAGCCGTATCAGCTCGCCGTGTGTACGCGTCTCCTCTTCCCAGTAGGGGATATAGCCGCTAAATTGATAGGCGGCGATCTCGCCAGCCAGCTGTTCCGCCCTGTCAAGCTGGTTCCACTCATAATGGAGGCGAGCCAGCCCGTAGAGCGAGGAGGCGTACACGACCTCTTCTCCCCGCTCCTTTTGCTCACGCACATCAGCGATCGTTTGCTGAAAATATTCGGCGGCCTGATGCAGTTCACCCAATTCTATGCATACCTCGCCCAACTGCTTCCTGAGAATAGAGGTGAACGAGCGATCAGTATGGTTGAGGCTGAGGGTGTACGCCTCCAGCATGTACTGATAAGCTTTATCGCAATGGCCCTCCCGCATCGCCTCCTCACCCAGTGCGGTCAGACAGCCACAGCGCCAGTCAATCCAGCTTGCCTGCTGCTTGTGGAGAGGATTGCCCGCCGGCTCTGTTGGCAGAGGCCAGTATTGCAGCGCCAGGCGAGCATGTACGACGGCCTGGGCATGATGGCTCTGGATCAGAGCAAGCGTGGCGCGGAATGCGTGCAGGAGACCGACATGCAGCAGATCATCCTGTTGTCGCCACACGTCCTCGGCCATCTGAAGCAGCGCCTCTATCTTCTCGATCTTCAGTTGTGAAATGTCGGTATCTTCGCTGATATACTGGATTTGCGCATAGTAAAAACATAAAGCGGGACGCGTCCGCAGGATAGCTTCCGGGATCTGTTCGAGCCAGCGTAACAGCGTATGATACTCGGTGATGTAGATCTCTTCGTTGAGCTGTTCAATCAGGTTCGCGGCATAGACGCTCTCGTGGGCGGTGAGGGCGGCTTCGATCGCCTCCATCGGCATTGCATGCGCCTCGTACCAGCGACCAGCCTGGAACTGTAAATGGCGCAACTGTTCTTCTCCAAAGCGGCGTAGCGCCTCGGCATGCATGGTTTCGGCAAAAAGGGCGTGATAGCGATACCACTCGCCGGTAGTATCCAGCGCCTCCAGAAAGAAGCCGGCGCGTTCGACAAGCTCCAGCCAGCGGCTGCTATCCTCGCGACTGGTGACGGCATCGCATAGAGAGCCAGAGAGGCGGCTGAGGATGCTGGTCTGAAGCAGGAAGAGTTGCAGTGGCTCCGGTAGTTCGGAGAAGACCTCGCTCATAAAATATTCCTGAATTGGTCGATGGGGATGAGAGGTCGTCAGCCGGGTGATATAGGTATCGATCGCTGGTGGCGTGATCTGGTTCTGCAAGCTTAACGCCAGCAGGCGTAGCCCGGCTGCCCAGCCTTCCAGATGGGTGTGCAGCGAACGGAGAGCCTCTGCCGAAAGCTCGTGGGGGATGAGTTGCTGAAGAAAGGTAGCCGTTTCTGCCAGAGAGAAGCGTAGTTGCGCTCCCTGTATCTCCAGCAGATCGCCTTTTGCTCGCCAGCGCACGAGAGGCAGCGGCGGCGTGCTGCGCGTCAGAATCACCATATGTAGCCCGGCTGGCAGGTGTTCGATCAGGAAGGTCAACGTCTCATGAATGCGCTCGTGTTTGATCAGGTGGTAATCTTCCAGAATCAAGATGCCGTGCTGAACGGTGTGGAGATCGTTGAGCAGGAAGGCAACGGCGGCTTCCAGGGGCGAGGTGGCAAATGGGCGGCGCGGCGCTTGCGAGAGATGCGCCAGCGCGGCTTGCCCAATTGAGGCGTCAAACGTCTGACAGGCGGCAATCACCGAAGACCAGAAGTGGATCGGATCGTTGTCGCCGCTCTCAAGGGAGATCCAGGCGACGGAAGCAGGGGGTGTGCGGCGATGAGCGATCCACTGTGCCAGCAGCGTCGTCTTGCCGAAGCCAGCCGGGGCTTGTAGCAGCATGAGCTTCTGTTGCTGTCCGCTATCAAGCAAGGTGAGCAGGCGAGAGCGCTCGACGAGCAGAGCTGGCAGGCGCGGCGGCGCTAATCGCGAGGTGAGCAATGGGAGCAAGGAATGTGAGGAAGGTGCTGCGAGTGCTGATGTTTGGGCAGCACGGGTCATTGTCTTTCGTGCTGCCTGTCGCTTCTCACGCTGCTTGCGCACCCGTTCCCGATTCGCAATCTGTGCATGTTCGGCCCGGCACGCTTCAGAGCAATAGCGCGGGGGCGGGTCAGGATAGCGCAGTTGCGTTGTTTGCTGTTGACAGACGACGCAGGTAAACGAAATCTCGCGCATCGAGATGATACGCTGATATGCTTGTTGCTCCGATTGACCGAAGACACGAACCGTCTGTTGTGCGGGTTCTCGCTCCTGCATGAAATATACTCCTGTTCATCTCTGCTAGTCACACTATACCACCCGCTAAAGAGGGCGTCAATGTGATAGATATGAGCAAGTTATTGTCACAAAACGGAGTTTCATGGCAGATCGATCTCGTCCAGGGAGATCATGCCCTTTTTGAGTGCGTAGATCACGGCCTGAGTGCGGTGGGCGAGCTGGAGCTTGGTGAGAATGTTGCCGACATGGGTTTTGACCGTCTCCTCGCTGACAACCAGGGCCGCCGCAATCTCGGGGTTCGTGCGTCCCAGCGCGATCTGGCGTAGCACCTCTTTTTCGCGTTCGGTCAACGCCGCACTATGCTTGCCGCCGCGCAACAGTTCTTGCATCACGATATTCGCGATGGTGGGATCGAGCAGCGATTGACCACGGGCGGCGGCACGGATGGAATCGAGCAATGTTTCGGGATCGGCATCTTTGCGCACATAGCCAATCGCTCCAGCCCGCAGCGCCGCCACAACGCGGGCATCGTCGGTATAGCTGGTGAGGACCACTACGCGCGTATTGGGCAGCAAGGCGTGCAGGCGGCGAATCGTCTCGATGCCATCCATTCCCCCCGGCATCAACATATCCATCACCACCACATCCGGCAGCCACTCCTCGCACTGTTGCAGCGCCTCCTCGCCGCTGGATGCTTCGCCCACGACAAGAATATCCTGAAAAGCCTTCAAAAAGCTATGCAGCCCTTTACGTACGATTTTGTGGTCATCGACCAGGGCAACGCGAATCTGTTCGGCCATTGCCGTTTTCCCTCTCTCAAAAATCTTTCGTGTAAGTCGTAGTTGCGGGGGGGGTTTGGGGGGGGTTGGGGGCGGGGCCACCAGGAAGCGGCGCCCCCCCCCCCCGAAAGGAAGCCCACGAGCAGAATA
>JAICIM010000396.1 GCA_025928885.1 Ktedonobacteraceae bacterium
GTTACTATTTGTAAGTTGCAAATTATTTAGTAGATGCTATTTTAACATACGAATAGGTAGAAAAGCAAGCTCTTCTTCCAGCTTATCATCCTCCCAAAGTGGTTCGTAGCCGCGCGACTTTATCGCGCCTGTGTGAAAATGCGCGATAAAGTCGCGCGGCTACGAACCGCATCGGGAGGATTATAAGCTGGAAGAAGAGCTTGCTTTTCTACCTATTCGTATGTTAAAATAGCATCTACTAAATAATTTGCAACTTACAAATAGTAACAGGAGAGCATATGAGCGAAAACAGCTTCAACGATTGGAATAAATCGATCATCGAAGAGTTTCGTGCCAATGGTGGCAAGGTTGGTGGCCCATTTGAGGGCGGCACCTTACTCTTGCTCACAACGAAAGGCGCGAAAAGTGGTAAAGAGCGGGTTTCGCCGTTAGCATATACGCCTGATGGCGATCGTTTCATCATCATTGCCTCGAAGGCTGGTGCACCAACCAATCCCGATTGGTATCATAACCTGCTGGCACATCCCAGCGCAACCATTGAAGTTGGCACCGAGAAATTTGCAGTGAAGCCGACCGTTGTGCTTGAAGAGCCGGAGCGCTCACAGCTGTATGCAAAAATGGTAGAGAAAATGCCAGGATTTGCCGACTATGAGCGCAAAACCACCCGCAAGATCCCGGTTGTGCTTCTGGAGAAAGTCAACTAAGCAGCGAGAGAGGCAGATTTCTGCCTCAACTCGTATTTCATGGGGAGTGACGGGCCGCCAATTGGCGGCTCGTCGTTTTTTTTATTGACACTCATCTATTGATCCAAAATGAAAGATGTGTGTGGGGGACAGATTGCATCCTTGCTACGTAAAGCATACAATAGCCGTAGATGTATAGGAGGTCCGAAACATCTCAGCAGTGTAACCTGTAGCAGTATTACAGTACTGACGATGAATCAGGCTGATCTCATTCCAAGCAACATGTGCCGTGAGGGGTTCTATCGCGGTCAAATATTTTTTAGGCTTGAAAGGATACGTTAATGCGCAGTAAGATCACTGTCGTTGGTGCTGGCTTTGTGGGCAGCACCCTGGTCCAGCGTCTGGCGGAACGCGACTATGCTGACGTAGTTATGTTTGATATTGTGCCAAATATGCCACAGGGCAAGGCTCTCGATATGTTAGAGGCGGGTCCGGTGCTGGGGTTCGATTCGCAGGTCACAGGCACCAACAGCTATGAAGATACTGTTGGCTCGGATATTGTCGTGATCACATCGGGCTTTCCACGCAAGCCAGGGATGAGCCGCGACGATCTGGTCAAAAAGAACCAGGAGATCGTCTCTCAGGTCACGCAGCAGGTCGTCACCTATTCGCCCGATAGCATCATTATTGTTGTGACCAATCCGCTCGACGCGATGGCACAACTGGCATATAAAGTCAGCGGCTTTCCCCGCGAACGTGTGATCGGTATGGCTGGCGTGCTGGATACGGCGCGGTTCCGCACGTTTATTGCGCAAGAGGTCGGCGCGTCGGTGAAGGATGTGCAGGCGTATGTGCTGGGTGGGCATGGCGATACGATGGTGCCGCTTTCTCGTCTGTGTACTGTCGCAGGCATTCCGATTGCGCAGTTGATCTCAGCGGATCGAATCGAGCAAATCGTGCAGCGCACGCGTGATGGCGGAGCGGAGATCGTCAAATTGCTTGGCACCGGCAGCGCTTATTTCGCGCCTTCGGCCTCCATCCTTCAGATGATTGACTCGATCATTCTGGACAAGAAGATGATCATGCCCTGCGCAGCCTATCTCCAGGGGGAGTATGGTATTGAGGGTCTCTACGTCGGCGTGCCAGCCAAGCTGGGGTCCAAAGGAATTGAAGAGGTCGTAGAGATCGAGTTGACGCCAAAGGAAAAAGAACTCTTGCAGAAATCGGCGGATGCAGTGAAAGAACTGGTCGTCGTGATGGGTATATAAAATAGTAACGGGACAGTTACAACTGGCATATATTGCATCACAGGGATGATAGGTGAGAGAGCAGGTTAGAGGGTTGCCTCGGCCTGCTCGTTTACTGCGAAGGCTGTACTGCCGTGCCATCTGGGGTTGGGCGGATCTTGTCTAATAGTGGCATATCTGCTATGCTTTTCTCGAAATAAGATTTGTCTATGTGGATTCGTGGAGGCAAGAGGAAAGACTTTCTCTGTTCGAGAGGTGGGTGGTACATAAAGTCATTCCCCAGAGAAAGGAAACACCTATTCCAGAAGGGGTAAAAAGGTATGAATACAGTTCTTGCCCTGACAGGGAGCGCGTCAGGGGGGCTGATAAATACTCTGCTCGTGCTTGTTTTGGTGGTGGCGGCAATCCTCCTGATTATCGCTGTCTATCTGATTCGTAGTTCGCGTCGCTCAGTGAGCAAGCATGCATATGAGCCGCAAGCGGCACAATATCAAGTGCAGGAAGCTCCATATCAGGATACCACAAAGTCTGCGTCTACACCTGACAATGTGCAGGAGGGATGGCAACGACCGACGCTATCTCAGCCGCTCACAGTACCAGATGCGCTCAAACAATGCCCATTCTGTGGTACTGATGTGATGCCGGGAGGTATTTTCTGTCTCTATTGTGGTCAACGCCTGCCTATACCCGCGCCGCCCGGTTCGCCATTTCCCGTGAGCCAGCCCGATGAGCCAGCACAGAAGCCAGAGTTCGTCTCATCAAATCGTCCTCCTCTCACATCGTTTGATGAAATAGATGAGGCGCTCGCCAGAGCCGTAGAAGAGCGGCCAAACCGAGTTGGAGAGTCGGTAGAGGAGCAGCCAACGCGGATCGAAGAGGCGGTAGTTGTTGCAAAGCCCTCGCAGCCGCTGGAAGAGCAACCAACGCAATCGGGAGAGGCGCTCGTTGAAGCGGAGAAGCCGGTCGAGGAGCAGCCAACACAAGTTGCAGAGGCAACCGAACCGGAGAAGCAGGAAGAGCCGGAACCCGCTGCCCAGGGAGAGGAAGCGGTTGCCGCAGCGGAGCCTGTGGTAGAGGAGCAGGCAACTCAGGAAGCAGCAGAGACCGCTGTTGCCGAGCCGGAACCGCAGGCAGAAGAACAGCCCGCGCCAGCAGAGGAGACCGCTGAAGCAGAGAAGCCAGCGGAGGAGCCTGCTGCCACTGTCGAGCCGGAACCACAGCTAGAAGAGCAGTCTGAGCCAGTGGAGGAGGCGGCTGAAGCGGAAAAGCCAGCGGAAGAGCAACTAGCACATGTTGAAGAGGTTGTGGAGCCGGAGAAGCCTGAAGCGGCTGCTCAGGAAGAACCAGTACACAGCGTCGAGTCGAGGGAGTGGATAGAGGAGCAACCAACGCGGATGGAGATGGCGGCGATACAGGTTGCAACTCCAGAGAAGCCGATTGAGGAACAGCTGCCTGTAGCCGCTGAAGAGGTTGTTTCCCCTGCGAGAGCAGCAGTTGCCGAAAATATGGCCGTGCAATCCGGCTATTTGATCCTGCGCAAATTAAATGGTCAGCAAATAAAAGAATATCCTCTGAATAAACCGACCCTGACGATCGGGCGTGGTCGTGGCAACGATATCGTGATTCCCCGCGACAAGCTCACCTCACGCCTCCATGCGGTGGTTCGCTATGAACATAATCACTATGCTCTCTATGACGAACGGAGTGCGAACGGGACGTTTGTGAACGGTGAGGAGATTGAAGCGGGAGTGCCATATGTCCTGCAAGATGGCGATACAATCGGCGTTGGAGCCTATGAGTTTACATATCATACCGCCGAGGCCCTGATGCAGGAAGTTGCCCATGTCTCTACCGCCAAAGTGAGCGCCGTTGTCAACGAGGAGCCTCCTGTGCAAGAACAGCAGCAGGCGCAAGAGCATGAGGAGGAGGAGATCACGATCATACATGGTGAGGGGGACGTGGATGAAAACGCCGATGATGGTGTGACGCCTGCACGCCTGATAGCGATAACGCCGGCGCAGGTGATGGAGGCGCGTGCCAGCGTTGTTCAGCCGCAAGAGAGCCAGCCAGTAGCACTGGCACATGAGACACTCTTTGAACATCTGCGCTTTACCGCTTTTCATCCCAAAGAGGTCGCGGTAGAAACCTGGAACTCGCTACTCGTCTATACTTATATTGAGTCCGCGCTGGAGAATATCTATCAGGATGTTAACCTCCTGTTGCACGAGACCGATATGGGCGCTGGGGTCGCTAATAAGGTGAATCCCATGCTGCCACATGGCACCAATATTACGATTGTGCCGGAGTGTCGTGGCGTGCTGTTTAATCCGAGACGGGTGACATTGCAGTGGTCTGAGGATTGGCATCGCTCAATTTTTCGCTTTTCGGCCCGGCGCGATCTTGCTGGCCTGTCGAGAAATGGCAGAATCAACATTTTTGCCGGACCATTGCTGGTGGGAACGCTCAGAATGGCGATGCTTTTTGAGGAGCAGGAGCGCATTGACCCCCTGATCGAAGATGCCGCAATCAGCACGAAGCCCTATCAAAACATTTTTGCATCATATAGTCATCATGATAAAGCAGTGATGCAGGCTTGCCAGGATATGTATCGTACGCTCGGTTTTGATGCCTCGTTGCAGGTCGATCAAATGCGCTCGTGGCAGGAATTGAGCGACCCGGTACAGGCGGGGATTGAGCAGGCAGAAGTTTTCCAACTTTTCTGGTCGGAGCAGGCCGCGAAATCGGAGTATGTGAGGCAGGAATGGGAGTATGCCCAGCGCCTGAATCGCGGGGAGAGCTTTATGCGCCCGGTGTACTGGGAGGTTCCGTTAGTGAAGCCCCCCGATACCCTGACGCCGTTTTACTTTTCCTACTTACCCACTTATGCGTTTTCTTCTTCGTCCTCATCATCTTGATCGTGAGAAAGAAAAACCTCGTCCTCATCTGAGCGCACGAGGTTTTTTATTTTGCCTTCCTCTTTCTCTTTCCCGGCGATCACAATAATATACTCCCCCTTGAGCTTCGCCTGCTCGATCGAAGCGAGTAGAGCGGAGAGGCGGCCGCGCTCGACCTTCTCGAAGAGTTTGGTAAGATCGTTAGCCAGCGCTGCTTGGCGATCGCCAAAGACTGCCAGCGCATCGCGTAAAAAGGCTTCGACGCGGTACGGACTTTCGTAGAAGATCAGCGTATGTGGCGCGTCTTTATCGATCTCCATAAACTTGCGGCGTCCCACTGATTTGCGGGGAGGGAAGCCGCGAAACGTGAAGCTATGGACAGGTAGCCCCGAGAGTACCAGCGCCATAATCAGTCCGGTGGGGCCAGGGATCATCGTCACTGGAAGTTCAGCGGTCACGGCACGGCGTACCAGCGTAAAGCCCGGATCAGAGATGCCCGGTGTTCCTGCATCAGTGACAACAGCCACAGATTTCCCCTGCTTGAGCAGTTCTTCGATGCGCTCACCAGCGCGTTGCTCATTATGCTCATGAAAGGGGATTTGCGGCTTCTGAATATCAAAATGCTTGAGCAGCAGCCCGGTTTTGCGCGTATCTTCGCTGGCGATGAGATCGACCGTGCGCAATGTGTCAAGGGCGCGGAGCGAAATATCATTGAGATTGCCAATAGGTGTAGCTACAAGGTAGAGCATAATACGATTATTTCTGTTCCTCTCGCAAATTTTGTTCGCGCACTTTCGATAACTGCGCGATAACCTCCTGCCGTTTCACCTTCAATGTATGCGTGCGTGGAAAGTCTTGCTCAGGCCAGATGGTGAAGCTTTTAATCTGTTGATGCGGTGCCAGTTGTTTGTTCGCTTGCTGAATAATCGTCTTCGCCTTAGCATGGTTGGCATCTTCCAGCAGCAGGATGGCATGCACCTCTGGCCCGCGCCCGTTCTCCTCCAGTCCGATGACGACGGCATCTTTAAGCGCCTCCTGTGCCTGCAACGCAATTTCTACATCCTCTGGATATACGTTCAGGCCGTTGGGCAGCACGATCATATTTTTCTTGCGGCCTTTGATATGGAGATTCTTGTGAGAATCGATATAGCCAAGATCACCAGTAGCATACCAGCCATTTTGCAGAGCGGCAGCTGTCGCTTCAGGATTTTTCCAATAACCAGGGAAGACGTTGGGGCCGCGCACCAGGATTTCGCCATCCTTAGCGATCCGCACCTCGATGCCAGGGAGCGGCCTGCCGACCGATTCTATCGTATGTTCATGGTAGGGATTGCCCGACACCACAGGCGAACACTCGGTTGTGCCATAGCCCTGAATTACCCGGAAACCCATCTCTTCCCATTGGCGACCCAGCGTGGGCGGTAAATATGCGCCACCACTCACAAAGAAGCGGAAGTGGCCTCCGAAGCGCTGATGCACGGGTCGAAAGAGCAGGGGACGCAGGGTGAACGGCATAAGTTTTGCGATTGCATGGAGCGCCTCCCACTGCTTCTCTCTATGCTGACGCCGCACCTCGCGCTCGACCCCATTGAGAAAGAGTTGTAACGCCTGGGGGACCAGGACCATCACAGTGGCGTGCTGTGTGGAAAATAATTTGAGCAGTGTATCGGGCGAGAGGGAGCGGGCATAGACGATGCTGGCCCCGGCGTGGATGAGGGCTAGATCGATGGTCAATTCAAACATATGTGAGAGGGGCAGGATCGAAAGCGCACGGTCCTTGAACGTGATGGGAAAGACCTGGATTGCCGCCTTTGCGTTCGAGGCGATATTGCGATGGGTCAACATCACGCCCTTTGGCTGGCCGGTGGTGCCAGAGGTAAAGACCAGTTCGGCGAGATCCTGCTCGTCGATGGTGGGAAGCTGTTCTGGATGCAGAGGAGCCTGTGGCAGCGCA
>JAICIM010000222.1 GCA_025928885.1 Ktedonobacteraceae bacterium
GTCGCGCGGCTACGAAAGAGGTTCCCGGTTTTGAAAGGAACTATTGCTGAGTAAGAGGATAGAGCGCCTGATAGAGTTTGGGCAGGTTGGGCGTGCCTAAGCCGCTGGTCATATCGTAGCCGCTGCCAGCTTTATAGTGCAGGTTATTGCCCTGCTGCACATCAAAGAACGAGCCATTGCTTTTTGCCGCCGCATAGAACGCGGAGGGACCATAGAAGTAGGTTCTGGTCTTGTTGATCAGCATCTGATTGGTCAGGCCCCAACCAGCAGCCCAGATCGGTGTCGCGGCGCTGGTGCCACCGCCGATTACCCATTGTCCATCGACATACATCGCTATATTGGTGGCGACCGCCGAGACATCAGGCACCGTACGTCCGGTTGCATCAATCCCAGCCGTTGATTGCCATTTGGGTTGCGCGAATAGCTCACTGACGCCGCCGCCAGATCCCCAGCTATTGTCGCAGTCGCTCTGCTGAGGATTCTCCGACCAGACGACCTCGCTGGCCCTCGTGCCGTTGGCGTTAACGGTTAATTGGGTGCCGCCCACGCCAACGGAGTAGGGGCTGGCGCTGGGGAAGTCTACCGATAGCTCGCCCGGATATTTGCGCAGGCTATACGCGCCACAATCGCCGCTGGCCGTGAAGACCGTCATGTGTTCAACGCGGGTCAGATATTGTAGCGTGCTGTTGAGTGCCTGGGAGGAACTCTGCGTTTCATTTTTCTCAGCGCCGCCCCAACTGACGCTGACAACCTTGAATTGGTGATTGTTCGTGTTGTCGTCAACAATCTGGCTGAGTACGTCATGCAACGGGTCGCGATAGGTGCCATCGGGCAGTTCGGTATTGCCATCGGTTTGATAGACGACGATATTGGCGTCGGGGGCCATGCCTGCCACCATTTGAATATCTAGCGTGGCCTCGATCATACCGGAGCCGCCCCAGTGATCTGTCTTGGGATCGGGTGCGGGCGCGACATTGACGACGCTGAGCTTGCCACGATAGCCGACGCAATTGAGATAGTTCTGGACATCGTTGGTATTGAAAGCGGCCAGTTCAGGCAAGATAATCGTAGTTCCCTTGCCATAATAGCCCTGCTGCCAGAAGCTGCTATAGCCATAGGCCGTGCGTATCTGTTTGGGCAGCAACTGATCGCCGTTCACCGTGCAATCGGCATTGGCAGCATGCTGTTGTCTGGTGGTCAGTGGTTGGAGCGTGCTGCCCATGATGCCGGGTTGGAGCGTCTGCTTGTAGCTATCGAGGCCGTTAATCGCAATCACCTGATCTGCCACCTGTTTGGGCAGTTGTAGCGGTGAGGCCGGAGCAAAGAACTTGCGATTCTGGTACTGATGATAGACAAATTTGGTGTGCAGCAGATTGGCAAGTGAGCTGGCTTTGGCGTCAACTGAGAGGTTGGTATGCAACTTGCTGAGCTGCAATTTTGCATCCTGCACGCCGAAGAAGCTCTTGATCTGCGCATACTGTTGATCGGTGATGCCAAGCTGATTGGCAAGTGAGGCAGCATCGGTCTGATCGTCCGTTTTCGCCTTTTGCGTATCCAGCTTGTTGAGCAGCTCTTGATTTGGCTTAAAGGTGACGTTGACCTTCAAGAGCGTGTCGCCTGGAAGGTCTCCGGTCACGGGCGAATTGAGGGCAGCTTTGGGAATGCCCAGATCAAAGTTCACCATTTGTGTAGAAGTATTCGTCGGTGCGGGCGTTGGAGTTGCACTCTTCGTCGTGTCGTCGCCGCCGCAAGCTGCCAGGGCGAGCGGCAACAACAACATCAGGAAGGTCGTGATTTGCAGCAACTGCCAGCGTGACTGACGATGTTGTCGCGACATGAAATAATCCTCCGCATGAAAGTTTTGATTGCGAAAATTGGGTGAAACAGGCAAAAAGAGTTTGAATAGAGCGCCTGATCCATTTCCTTTTCAGGCAGTATAGGGGTCACAGGTATTGATGAAAAGTGCATATTTCACAAAAATGGACAGATTGGTGTAGTTATGATACATGTGGTTGATGGATGATGGAAATGGAAGTGTACTTCTGGAGCGTTTCCAGTTCAGGGAGTCTACAGGTAATGAAATTGTTCCTGGAATACTTGCCCTCTACCCCACTAAGCATACTTGAAAGCCGGGGTAGAGGGCAAGCCAGTAGCCAGAATGGTCTGTTATTTCTTCAGCGGAGAGCGGTTAATCGATGCGTGGTGGTGGCCCTTGCTGAATGCGCTTGCGGACGATCTCGACGGTGATATTGTCCCACCACATGCTTTCGAGCCACCACGTTGCGCCCGCCTCGGCAAGCGGCTGTACGATCGCTCGCGCTTTGTCGCTATTGTCGCCGGGCGTCTCGCCTTCCAGCACGATATCGTACGGTGTACTGTCTGTGTGTTGCTCACGTACAAATTGTTGAATGGCGCGAAGATCGTCTGGCGTGATCTCCCGATGATTTCCTTTTTCGTCTCTGATAGCTGGTAAGAGGCCGTCGTAGCGGAGAGCGCGGCGCATGGATTTCAGATGCGGCGGCCAGACACCTGTAACCCAGATGGGGATGCGTGGCTGTTGTTGCGAGGGGGCGTTCCAGGTCGAGCGAATGTGGTAGTGCTGGCCGTCGTAATGGAACGGCTTCTGGCTCCAGAGGCCGGTGATGATCTCCAATCCCTCGTCGAGCAGTTCTGCCCGAACTTTGCGATCCGTCTCCTCGCCGAACTGTTCAAAGCCCGCGTCGATCGCGCCCAGGCCAACGGGCAGGATAAGACGGCCATTAGAGAGACGATCAAGGGTAGCCGTCTCGCTGGCCAGCTTCCAGGGACGGCGGCGCGAGACCGGTGTAAGCATGGTGCCGAGGCGAATATGTTTGGTGCGCATCGTCATCGCAGCCAGAATCACCCAGGGATCGGTTCCCGGCACCCCATCGGGGACAAAGACGCCATCCCAACCCGCCTCTTCCGCTTCCCGTGCCAGTTCGGCGAACTCCCGCACCTCGGCACCCGGAATCACAATACCATAACGCATAGTCTGCTCCTTTTGTTTGTAAACGCTGTTCACTATCTTTACAATTCGGAATCGCTTCTCATTATAGGGGTGGTTCGCGACGCCTCCTGTCATATTTATCTGGTATGATCTAGAGAGAGAAAAGACGTTGCCAGACAGAACTTGCCGAAAAGGAGGCATGATGCGTGCTGATCGATTGTTGTCTATCATGCTGTTGTTGCAGGTTCATCGCCGCATAACGGCTCGTGTGCTGGCCCAGCGGTTGGAGGTCTCCGAGCGCACCATACAGCGCGATATGGAGGCGTTGAGCGTCTCTGGTATTCCCATTATCTCGGAGCGCGGTAGCGGTGGCGGCTGGGGCTTGCTGGAAGAGTATCGCACGAACCTCACCGGCTTGAGCGAGAGCGAGGTGCAGGCGCTCTTCCTGACGCGGCCAGGCCGCCTATTGTCAGATCTGGGCTTGAGTCAGGCATCTGAGGCGGCCTTTATCAAGCTGCTCGCCGCGCTGCCCAGCATGTCGCGTCACAATGCCGAATACGCGCGGCAACGCTTCTATATCGATGCGACGGGATGGCGCACGCCTGAAGAGGCGGTGCCATGCCTAGCGGTTTTGCAAGAGGCGATCTGGCAGGAGAACAGGCTCAGTTTCAGCTATCAGCGCGATGGGACGCCGGTGGAGCGGTTGGCGAATCCACTGGGGCTGGTGGCGAAAGGTAGCACATGGTATCTTGTGGCGCAGATTGAGGGCGATATTCGCACCTATCGTGTCTCGCGAATATGCGATGCCCATATGCTCCCCGAATCGTTTGAGCGCCCCGCCGACTTCGATCTGGCCGCGTTCTGGGAGCAATCGACCGTGACATTTAAACGTAACCTTCCTCGCTACTTTGTGACGGTGCGCACCACGTCTGCATTTGTGCCACACTTGCGCAACGCTGGCTATTATTCGTATGTGGAGCAGGTCGGAGAGGAGGATGCAGAGGGCCGGGTAAAGGTCTTTATGCGCTTCGATGTCGAGTCGGCGGCCCGCTTCTGTCTATCAGGCTTTGGCGCTGATGTTGAGGTGCTGGAGCCACAGGAGTTGCGCGAAAAGATCGTCGCTCAGGCCCGGAGGACGCTGGCATTTTATGAGCAGCGGTCGGAGTGTCGCGAGGCGATGGCGGAGCACTCCTGATGGGCCGAAAATGCCCTTTTGTGATATGATTATTGCACAGGAATTTCTCGGACGGGTGTCCGTGGGATAGATGAAGGAGGTTTTTCTTTCTACCTATGAATGCAGTGAAAGTCAGTGCCGGGCGCTGTGAGGTGACTGTCGAAGGTAAGCCTTGCGGGAAGCCAGCGGCATATAAGCAAATTCTGGCGGGGAGCCGTCAGTTTCTTTTCTGCGATGAGCATGCTTCCAAAGCGATCAAACGAGTGGCGGAAGAAGCTGAGAAGCGCGGAACGAGACGGTAGTCGTTACCTGTAGTTGAACGCTTGTTAGCGCAGCATGGGAAGCTGTATGTGAAAGGTTGAACCTTGATCGGGGATGCCCAGGCTCTCGATCCAGATTTTGCCCCCCATTGCCGCAATCAGGCGATGCGCGATATATAAGCCTAACCCGGAGCCACGCACCGGGCTGTTGACATCACTTTCTATTCGATAGAAGCGCTGGAAGATATGGGCTTGATGTTCTGGCTTTACGCCCTTGCCCTTATCGGAAATACTGATAATGACGCAAGGGCCAGCCGTACGCGCCGCGAAGCCAATTGGCGTACCAGGATGAGAATATTTCAGCGCATTTGTGCAGACATTCATCAAGACCTGACGCAGGCGCACGGGATCGGCCTGGACGAAGAGATGAGGGGGAATATGTTTGTGCAGCATGCGCTGCTCTTTCGTCAGGTGCGGCTCGACCAGAATAATCACGCTATCGATAATCTCATCCACAGAAACTCGCCTGAGCAGTGCTGGTTTCACGTTCATCTCTCCATCTAAGCGGCTGGCATCCATAACGTTGCCAAGCAGCACCGCCAGTTCATCGCACCCCCGACGAGCCTTCTGGAGAAACTCGCGCCGCTGTTCCGGTGGCAGCTCCGCATCATACTCGGCCATGAGTTCGATATAGCCCTGAACAGCCGTCAGTGGTGTGCGCAACTCATGCGAAGCCGTGACCATAAACTGATCTTTCATTTGATCCAGCTCTTTGAGGCGCTCATGGGCCTGACTGAGTGATTGATAGAGTTGTGCATTGGTGAAGACCACACCCGCCTGCTCGCTGAAGTCCTGAGCGTGCGGGAGGTCCATCACATCGAGCGCCGGTTTTTCGAGGCCGCCCGGTAGGTGAGAGCGGGCAAAGACCAGGATGCCAACCGGTTCGCCGCGTGTAGCCAGTGGAGCGAGAATGGCGGTCGGCACGAAATGGATCGAGAGCATTTCCCGTAATAGGGAAGTGTTGCGCCTGTTGCGTGTTTCGCGGGCTAGCAGCAGACCAGAACTACTGCGCTTTGTGTCGAGCATTGCTGTCAGCGCGGGCAGCTGTTGCGATGGTGTCGTCTGTGGTTGAGAAATGTACACCAGCGTTGGTTGAGGCGTATGCAGCGCCTGCCCCTCATATTCGTGCAGCAAGATGGGCGGCCATTGCTGAGGATCGGTTACGGGCGTAATGAGGGGACCGGTCCCCCGTGGCGAATTCGTCTGGACCGCTTCGGGTTGGATATGCACGCACAGCGGCACCAATCGCAGCTCGTTTTTGGGGTCTTTTATATAGAGCAGTGTGTAGTCGGCCCGCAAAGCTCTGGCCCCTTCCGCGCAAATGAGCTGGCCGATCTCAATTGGCTCAACTACCGCCTCATTGAGTCGCGTCGCAACGTTTGCCAGTGCTTTTGCGAACGCCTCGTGCTCTCTTGTCTCCTGATAGAGCCGCGCATGTTCGATCAGTGTGGCGAGCTGGTTGGCGTAGGTCGTCAGTATCGAGAGATCGCGCTGATTCAATGGTTGATCGGAGCTACGCGCGACGCCCAGGCAGGCCAGGATTCTTCCTTGATAGCTGACAGGCAAAAAATCCATTGTGGTGATGCGCTGCTGCTGCTGCCAGTTGCGAATCTCCGATGGGGTCTCAGCGGCATATCTATTCCATTGCAGCGTCTTCATTTTCCCGCTAACGAGTGTGCGGTAGAGAATATTGTCGCCATAAAATTGCCAGGAGGTTGTGGGAAGGATGGTACTGGCGTCTTTAGATATGAAATCGATGTCTTTAGATGTTGCGATGACGGAGACGCGTGGACGTAGATCGAGCGGGAGATTATAGCTTTCCGTAAAGAGAAGCATGGCGGCATCAAAGCCCAGTTCAGTTTTTACTAAAAGCACGGCATCCTGGCGCAACCGATCCATCTCGAAAATACCGGTCAGTTGTGTCACCGTAGAGCGCGAGCGTTCTGCCTCTAGCTGTCCCTGTTCGCGCTCGCGCAGGAGCCAATCGTTCTCATGGGTGGTGAGAAAATAGCGGATGGCAACCAGGCTACCAGCAATAGCGACGAGAAACACCAGACCATTTTCGATCTCGGTGTGGCCCCTGATGGCGCTAAAGACTAGCAGTACTAGCAGGATGACCAGGGGAATATAGACCAGCGCACTCTGAAGGTAGCGCCAGCCTCGCACCGGCAGCGAGAGTGTATCAAGCAGGCGGGATGAGGTTGCCTGTGCGGTATGTTCCTGTTCATCGCGCACCTTGCGTGCAAGCGCCAGATATTGATGCAGTCCGGCCAGCCCGATTAACAGATCGCCGATGAGCCAGAACGGATCGATCCAGAACGTGCCGGTCTGATAGGTGTTGCTGATAGTCGTTGTGTAGGCATAGGTGATATCTGCCCAGGTGCTGGAGATCGTGCCGAGGCCGATGAAGACCAGCGGGAGATAAAGGGCTGGCTCTATGTGGCGCTGGATGAGCGAGACGATCACCAGAATCAAAATAACGTCCCAGCAGGGGTAGGAGATGCTGAAGATCAGCTTGAGAATTTCAGGAAACGTATGGCTCTGGCTCACCTGAGAGAAATAGATTGGCCCCAGCACAAACGCCCAGACGATCCCCAGGAAGCAGAGCGTCGTTGTTGATACATCCACGACCGTGCGAAAGCGGAAGCCGGTGATCGTTGGGATCGAGAGCAGCCCGATCAGCATGAGCAGGCAGGCGACGTTAAAGAAGAGATCGGCGAGCGAGGGCATGAGCGGCTGACTGTTCAGTTGCAGCAGGGTATAGCAGACGCCACCGATCGTGATGAACGTTTGACCCAGGCCACAGTACAACCAGGCTCGCCAGTAGGGGACCTCCAGTTGCAATGGACCGAAACGCAAGCGATACGAAGTGATAAGCGAGAGTATGGCACCTGAGAATGCTGCGAGTATATAGACAACGTTGCCTACCATGTTGGTGCCTTCATGACCACCAACGCGAAAGAGCATCCAGAAAAAGCTGAAGACGACAAAAATAATGGCAGAAATGGTCATGATGCCATTCATGCGTCCCAACTTGTGGAGATAGGCAGAGGTTATCCTGTTGGTCGTGATAGTCTTCATGCGGACTCCCAGATTAGCCGCCGAAATGCCAGGAACCTATCTTGCGAGCAGTATACCCAACATGCAGCCGTTGCGTCAATATTTATACATCCTTGTTTTGAGAGAGAAGCTGGCGCATGTGCGCAAAAGCACCAACTCAACAATGAGCCAGGTTCAATGTTTCGATATGTTGAGGCGAGATGCAATTGCATGGCTCTGTAACGCTACAGATTATGAGTCTTAACGCAATAATATGGTAACATTACCATAAATTGTTAAAATTCTTTATCAATTGCCCCTCGCAAAAAGCGTTACTATAACAATTTAGATCGTACCAGATCCAGATACCAGTATGGTTGACGTTTACGCAACATGGGTTTGCTGCGAACCGCGTTCCCAGGGATAGAATCGCGAATATCGTATGCCAGTTCTCCAGTGAGGGAGCCAAGCATATTGCCGGGAGCATACTCCAGCGAACGGGTGGTACGACGGCCAGTGCGTTGCTCGCGTGTATCGATGGTCATCATCATCAGTCCAGGCTCCTCTTCGTCGGCAATGACCTCCGGCCAGGGATAGGTCGAATATGTTGGTGAGAAGATGCCGCTGACCCCATTGGCCTGAATGCCGCTCACCTGGCCGCTCCAGTTTGCCACGGCCAGATAGATGTTATGCTCGGCGGCCCGGATACGCCAGATGAGGTAGTGTTCGGGATCAAACTCCTCGGGTCCAGCGTTGATGAGGTGTGGAATTTTCGAGGGCGGCAGGCCAATGGGATCGGGAAAATCGAGCAGAGCTGGTGCGCAAACCAGATCAGATCCTTTACTAGCCAGCACGCGCAGCGTTTCGGGGAAGAGGGCATCATATCCAGTTGCCAGCCCGATGCGTCCCGTCGGCGTGTCAAACGTGGGCAGGCCGAGATTGCCGGGTGTGGCCCAGAGTCGGTCGCGCTCCGTAAGATGCAGCTTGCGATAGGTGCCATAGATGCCTTCAGGATCTAACAGCAGCACTGTATTATAAAAGGCGTCGTCGGTGCGCTCAGCCACTCCCAGCACGATACTGATCTGCAATTCATCGGCGATGGCCACCAGGGCCTCCGTTTCAGGGCCGGGTACGCGGATTGCTCCCTTGCGAAAATGGGCCGCGATCTCATCGGGAGTGTAGGTGTCGCCACCTTCGCGCAGATCGTATTGAGGTGCAGGAATCGGGCCGGGCAGCAAGAGTTCTGGCAGGACCAGGATATCCGGGCTGGCGGGAGCGCTATCGCGCATCCAGGTACGAATATACTCGCTGAGTGCATCGATCGTGGCCTGGGTTGAATGGTTTGGGAACGTATCCAGGCGTGTCTGGACAAAACCGACGCACGAGAGTTGCCCTTCTGGTAACTCACCGAGTTCATAGAGGCTGTGATAGCGCAGCGGCTCCCATAGATAGGTGTTCTGCACAAGCGAGACGTACTCGGCGGGGCGACGATCGGCCAGACGATTCCCCGCAGGCACAGCGGCGTTGCCCCAGGATTTATTTCTTGCCCGTTCCAGATCAACTTCGCCGTAGACGATGCCTTCGCCGCTATCCAGATAAGATTGGATAGACCCGTCTGGATTTAGGATGCTGCTGCCGCCGCTGAATTGCAGGCCACGCTCCATGCCGTAGCGATTGGCGGCGATGAAGTAGACTCCATTTTCAAATGCGCGTGCCATCCACCAGCTATCGGGGCATTTTGTGGCGTACTGGTTGGTTGGGAACAGCAAGACATCGGCCCCATGCAGGGCGGAGAGGCGCGTGGACTCGCAGTAGTTGATATCGGTACACATCACGCCGCTCAAACGGCCAAGCGGGGTCTCCCAGACAGGAAAGCCAAGATCGCCATCCCGCGCCCAACGCGGCTCCGCCATCCAGGAGTGGACCTTGCGGTACGTTCCCACCAGGCCATCGGGGCCGAGCAGGGCCATGCTGTTATAGTAGACCTGTGTGGTCGGATCAACCTCCGGCAGCGATACCGCGATATAGCTGTTGTAGCGGGCCGCCAGTTGTTGGAAACGCTCAGTAGTGGGTCCGGGAATCGGCTCCACATAAGGGGCAATCTCTGCGCGTGAGGCCCAGCAATATCCCGTGGTCGCCATTTCTGGCAGGACGATAAGGCGTGCATCATGCCGGGCTGCCTCCTCAACCAGTCGAAGCAGGTCGCGCATATTCTTTTCTTTCTCGCCGAGCGTCGGCTCATACTGAATTGCGGCAACTCGGTATCTGGTGAGGGGGGATGTATGAGTACACATGTAGACTCCTGCTGGTCTAGAACTTCGAGCAAGGCAAGGTTAGATGAAAAA
>JAICIM010000590.1 GCA_025928885.1 Ktedonobacteraceae bacterium
AACGAGCATCTGGCCCGAGGCGTGCTCTCAGTGCAGGAAGCGGCTGAGATCCTGGAACAGTTGAGTGGCGCTCTACACTTTGCCCACGAGCAGGGCATTATTCATCGCGACATCAAGCCGTCAAACGTCCTGTTAGACGAAGGCAAACATGTCTATCTGGCCGATTTCGGACTGGCAAAGAAGATGGGGGAGAACAAGTGCTTCACCGTCACCGGCATTATGATGGGGACACCGGAGTATATCGCCCCGGAACTGGCGGAAGAGCCAGCCTCGATCAGTAGCGATCTCTATGCTCTGGGAGTCCTGTTGTATCAGATGCTCACCGGCAAGGTGCCATTTCGCGCCGGCACACCGCTCGCTGTTTTCATGAAGCACGTCTCAGAACTACCGCAGCGGCCATCCATTTATAACAGTTCGCTTCCCGTCGCCGTCGAGAAAGTAGTCCTGAAGGCGCTGGAGAAAGATCCGCGCCGCCGCTTCAAGACAGCGAAAGATCTGATGAACGCCTATCGTCTGGCAATGACGGTCGAAAACCCACGCCTATATACGCTGGCAGAGACCGCAACCGTGCTGCCCTTCCGCATCGAACAGCCACTCATCCACAAACAACGCCGCACACCGGCCATCTCCGTCACAGCCAGCGCCGCCTGTTTGCTGCTGCTCCTCGGTTTATCACTCTTCCTCACCTATTATGAAGCGCCGCCGCAACCTGTTTCCGCTCAACAACAACAGGGATACACACAGACGGCCACACCAGCAGCCAGTTCACATACGCAGACAGCGGGAACGACGACCCAGAATTCAGGGATTCAAACATATATCAAAGATCCCAATAGCGATACAAGGCGGGGGGACAACCAATCACAGGTTGGGGATAGCTGGGTTCAGTCGCCAACCATCATCTGGCAAAGCAACGAGGACAATAAACTCGGAGACGATGACGATACATACAATAACGATAAGAACGACGAAAACCACGGGGATCATAACAATCATAATAATGGCAAGCAGCATGGGAAGGCGAACGGACATAAAAAGCATTGATCTGCTTGCCGCCAACACGCCCGGAGAAGACGATTATCCTATCGTGCATCCATAACGTTTTTACGTGCGTGTTACTTTTATGTAATCATAACAAAATGTTCGCCACCTTCCAGAACAATTGTGGCTGCATCATGATCACATGCAGCGAATCACCAGGTTGCTTCAGAACTCTTTGTTGCTTTTATTCATACAGGCAGTGAACCATGTCAGATTTAGCAGGAACCCATCTCGGTCATTATCGTCTCATACGGCTTTTAGGGAAAGGTGGTATGGCAGAAGTTTACCTGGCCTACGATGAGGAGAAACAACGAGAAGTCGCCATCAAGATGATCAGCGGACACAATGTGGACTACCTGGAACGCTTTATGCGTGAGGTAGCGGCGGTTGATAAGCTGACGCATAAACATATTTTGCCAGCCTATGACTACGATAGCGAGGGACCGTGGCACTATCTGGTCATGCCCTATATGTCTGCTGGCACACTGCGCGATCTGTTGGAGGAGGGGCCGCTCTCTCCAACGGCAGCGCTGGAACTGCTGGAACAGATCGCCTCAGCCTTGCAGTTCGCCCATGAGCAGGGGATTATCCACCGCGATATCAAGCCCTCAAATATTCTCTTGCGCGATCCCCATTATGCCTATCTCGCGGATTTTGGCGTGGCGCGGTTTGTCGAAAACTCCAATCGCCTGACTCAGACGGGCGCATTGCTGGGAACCCCAGAGTATATGGCTCCTGATCTGGCTGAGGGACCGGCAACGAGCAGCACCGATATTTACGCGCTGGGCATCGTCCTGTATCAAATGCTCACGGGCCTGCTCCCATTTGTAGCAGAGACGCCTCTGGCCGTCTATTGGAAACAGATTCGCGATCAGCCTGAGCCACCATCGCAGCATCAACCGAGCCTCTCGCCTGCCATTGATGCGGTGATTCTTCGCGCCCTGGAAAAAGATCCACGCTGGCGCTTTCATACGGCACTCGAACTGGTGGAGGCTTTTCGTCAAGCGATAGAGAAGCCTGAGCGCTACCTTACTTACGCCCGTAAGCATGCCCGGTCGCGTCTCCGACAAGAGCGGAAAACGGCGGCCCGGCTCACTTCTGCCGGAACAAGGCGTCCTTTAAGAAACAGACGCTCAACGCCGCCGTCCAATCCGTCGCTGCTACCAGATGCAACACCAGTTGCCGTGAAAGCCAGGGAGCGACGCCCCGTAGCACTTACCTTGCCGCCACTGCCGATTCGCCGCAGAACGACGCGCCGGGCTGAGGTAGAAACGCCGTATCCAGCAGAACCGCTCACTCAGCAAATCGTCAGGGAGCATCCACACATCAGGCGACGCCAGAATACAACGGTCGTCAGCATTGTCGCGCTTGGGTTGCTGCTGTTTGTCGGCCTGCCCATGTCATATATGTATTACGTCTTCGAGACGCATCGCCCCCAGGCAACCACCCTGTCGGTCGCAACACCATCGGTACAGGCCACGCAACAGGCTCAACCACAAACAACAGCTGGGCCAGCACCGACGATCACCAGCAGCACGCCTTTACTGAACGATCCCATGAGTGCGAACACGCCAGGACGCTGGACCGAAGATACCAGCCATTGTGTCTTTGCTGGCGGCAGCTATCACGTCAATGTGCTACAAACAAACTTCTTGCAGCCCTGCCCACTGCTGGCACCAACTATCGACAACGCCGCCGTGCAGATCGAGGTTTCGCTTCGCTCTGGCAGCAACGCGGGTATGATGTTGCGCATACAGGGAGAAGGTTTCTACGATTTTGAGATCACCAACCAGCGGCAATTCTTCTTGCGCCGCCATGATCCAGGCAAAGGTTCCAGCTATACCAGCCTCATCCCTCCAACGGCCAGTTCGGCTATCCTGCCCGGCGGCCTGCCAAATACGCTGCTCGTCATCGCGAACGGGGCCAATTTCAAGCTGTATATCAACGGCACGATGGTAGGCGAGGCGACCGATAGCACCTATGCCAGCGGACAACTCGCGCTCTCCGCTGGCACTCTGGCTCCCTTACGTGGTGGTGAGGGCAGCTTCACCAATTTCAAGCTCTTCAAGATCTCTTGATCGCACACGATATCCTCAAAAAATTATAAAATCTCCACAACTCACAGAAATTGTTAAGGTTTTGTGAGGTTTTAAGGTTGTCAGACCACACAAATCACGTTATCATATGTGGTAAGTTGACACAGCTATTGCGCAAAAAGGCAATACTCATTCCGAACGAAAGCGAATATAAGGACTATTTATGCAGCCAGATACAGCTACTTCCGTCATCCCCAACACGGGGCGGGCGCGTTTTCTCGATGCCTGCCACCTCCGCCAGCCGGACGCTACGCCGGTCTGGTTTATGCGACAGGCCGGATATTGTCTGGTGGAATATCGCGAAATGCTCAAGAAATATGGTGTGCTGAAAATCGCCAAAACGCCCGAACTCTGCGCACGCGTGACGCTGATGCCCATACAATCGCTGGGTGTTGACGTGGCGGTGCTCTACGCGGATATTATGTTGCCGGTCGAAGAGATGGGCGTTGCGCTGGAACTGAATCAGGAGATCGGACCGATCATTCAGCATCCCATCCGCACACAGCAAGATATCGACGCCCTGCACATCTTCCCCACCGAAGAGATTGCGCCGTTTGTGATGGAGGCTATTGGATTGGTGCGCAAAGATCTGGCGAGCAAGCAGGCGGTGCTGGGCTTTGCTGGCTCCCCCTTCACGCTTGCCTGCTATATGATCGAGGGCAGACCATCGCGTGATTACGCCATCTCCAAAGGCTTGATGTACGGCCAGCCCGAACTGTGGCACGCCTTGATGGAGAAGCTGACGACCATGATCATCAACTACCTCACGGCCCAGATTCGCGCCGGGGTCGATGCGATCCAGTTGTTCGATAGCTGGATCGGCTCGATCAGCCCATCGGCCTATCGCCGCTTCGTCCAGCCCTACAACCGTCGCATCTTCGAGGCGGTGCGAGAGACCAACACACCCGCGATCCACTTCGGCACCAGCTCCTCGGCGCTGCTGGACGAGATGAAAGACGATGGGGCCACAATCATGGGCGTCGATTGGCGCGTCGATCTAGATACTGCCTGGGAGCGGATTGGCTACGATCGCGGCATTCAAGGCAATCTCGATCCCACGATTATGCTCTCCTCCTGGCCCATCATCGAGGCTGAAATGCACGATGTCCTGAAGCGTGCGGGAGATCGTCCGGGGCATATCTTCAATCTGGGCCATCGCGTCAACACAGCGACCGACGCGGACCTGTTGCGTCGCCTGGTTGATGCGGTCCACGAAACAACGCAACGATAAATCAACACTTTCAGGGCAGCAACTTGCCCTTTCGACTATAAGGGAGAACAAAACTGATGGCAAATAAACATATTGGTGTCTTGTTGATGACCTATGG
>JAICIM010000277.1 GCA_025928885.1 Ktedonobacteraceae bacterium
CCCGCGGGGGTTGGTTGGCCGTGCGCCGTCTCTCGGTGGCTCTCCCTCTCTCCCCCGTGCCCCACCCCCCCCACCCACCCCCCCCCCGCGGCTACGAACTACCTTTTTCGAGCCTCCCCAACGTCTTTCATTATGTTATCATCTCACCATAAAACTATTCCAGGGAGGTCGATACCATCAAGCATGACGCGCAAAATTTTCAAGCGGGGATTATTCTCACTTTTACTCTTATTGCTCTGTTTACTTATATTCATTTCTCTGATGTATGCTGGGCTTATCTGGCCGAATAATCTGTTTGTCTCCAACTACAAAGTGCGCGGCCTCGACGTGTCGAATCATCAGAAGCAGATCGATTGGCGCAGTGTGGCTCGAACAGGCGAGTATAGTTTTGTGTTTATCAAGGCAACCGAGGGGATAACCTACAGGGACGCCTATTTTCAGGCGAACTGGCGCGGAACAAAAACGTATGGATTGCTCCGAGGTGCGTACCATTTCTATACTCAAGATCTAAGCGGCACCGAACAGGCCAACAACTTCATTAGCGTGGTTCCGCAAGAGCCTGGTATGCTCCCACCAGTGCTGGATCTGGAGGTGATAGGCAATGATAGAAAGGCGATGATTCGTGAAATCAAAAGCTTTCTCGATCGGCTCGAACAGCACTATGGGATGAAACCAATTATCTACACAGATAGTGATAGATATATCGCATACGTCAAAGGCAACTTTGATAACTATACGATCTGGATCAACTCTTCGCTGCTCCCTGTACAATGGAGCGGCGTCAACACCTGGGCGTTCTGGCAATATTGTAGTCGTGGCCGGGTTTCTGGTATAACAGAGTTCGTAGACTTCAACGCATTCTACGGCAATAGAGATGAGTTAAATGCGATGACGAAACAACCCTCTGCGTAGCCCACTTGTCGAATAACAAAACCGATCTATAATAGAACATAGTTTACATTTCTGCTGAGAAACATAATAACCTCAACAGATAGATCAGCAATAGATAATGAGAACAATGGATACACTGCAAAAAAAGATAACGACTACGGTACGTGAAACGATTCAACAAAGGCGTAGTATTGGCAAAATGACGGGGCAATGCCCCTCTCGCGCACAGATCCAACAACTGCTGGAAGCTGCATCGCATGCGCCTAATCACCATCGCGTCGAACCCTGGCGCTTTTTTGTGCTGGCCGGTCACGCACGCGAGGAGTTTGGCGCGGTACTGCAAGAGTCGCTGCTGGCACGCATGGAAGATAAGACCAGCGAAAAGGCGCAGGCACTCTTACGCAAAGAGCGCAACAAGCCGTTAGAAGCACCGGTTGTGATAGCGGTCGTGGCGGAACATGCTCAACAGACAAAAGTGATGGACATCGAGAATATCGAGGCAACGGCAGCGGCGGTACAAAATATGCTGCTGGTGGCCGAAGAGATGGGGCTGGCCGCGAAGTGGCGTACAGGTGATGCCGCCTATGATCCCCCGGTCAAGCGCTGGTTAGGGGTGAGCAGCGAAGATCATATCGTCGCGTTTCTCTATGTCGGCTTCCCGGCAATCCCTCGTGTAGAGCGCCATCCAACGCCCGTCGCAGAGAAGACCACCTGGCTTGGCTGGGAATAACGCGTATGCGGATGGGAGCCTTCCCCCTCATCCGCATATATCAATTAGTATTTGATGAGGGCAAAAACATCATGCCCCTTCAACTGTTCGCGGCCCTTGAGGAAAGTTAGCTCTACCAGGAAGGCAATGCCAGCAATATGGCCGCCCAGCTTCTCCACCAGTTCCATCGCAGCCGAGACGGTTCCACCGGTCGCCAACAGATCATCGACGATCAGGACGCGCTCTCCGGGCTGAATCGCATCCTTGTGAATCTCCACGACATTTGTGCCATATTCCAGTGCATATTCGACACTAACGGTCTGGGAAGGGAGCTTGCCGAATTTGCGCACAGGCACAAAGCCGCAGTTGAGCAGATACGCCAGTGGCGCTCCCAGGATAAAGCCGCGCGATTCCACGCCAACAACGGTTTGAATACCAGCACCGGCATAGTGGGCGGCGAGACGATCCAGAGCGGCATGAAACGATGGACCATCCTGTAACATAGGAGTGATATCCTTAAACAAGACCCCTTTTTGTGGAAAGTCGGGAATATCACGAATCCGATCTTCCAGGCGTATTGGCTCGGATGTTGACGACATGAGCAGTGTTCTCCTCACAAATTCTCAGAATAAAAAAGGGTGTCAGCAAATATTTCACACACCCCGGTTTTCATCAGCAGGCGACATCAGCCACATTACGGCATCGGTTGTCCACCGCAAAGTATACGCCAGCCTGAGCGCTCTGTGCAAGCAGCACAATTTTTATCGCCGCTATGGGGTGCTGCTGCTATCCGCTAGAAACACCCGGATAGCAACAGCACTGTTACCTCCTACTCCTCAACAGGCGACAGCTGGGCCGTACAATAGGCACAACGGGTCGCCTTCAATGGAACGGTACTCAGACAGAACGGACAATCTCTTGTGTGGGGCGTTTCAGGCTCCTTCTTAGGGAGAAAACGATCCTGCAAGGCGGTGACGGGACGCACGACAAAGAAGTAGACGATAGCCGCCACAATTAAAAAGCTAATGATTGCGTTGATGAAATCGCCAACCAGCATTCTCCCCCCTCCATAGAGCGGGATAAACAGGGTTGACAGGTTTTGATTGCCGCTTATGGGAATAAGGGGAGTAATGATATCTTTGACAAAAGCAGTAACGACGCTGGTAAAAGCTGCGCCGATCACGATACCAACAGCGAGATCAACAACGTTGCCGCGCAAAATAAACTTTCTGAAGCCCCCTAACTCATCCACACCTACGCGCCAACCACGCGAACCAACATTTTTCACCGTCTCAAAAGCACTGTCTCTGTCCATAGTCTACAGTACAACTCCTTCATGTATTTGATGAAACCGAGTGGATACATCAGGCATCCACTCACAAATATACCACGAAATGCCGTCAAATTCCGCTATATTTGCATTCACTTCCCCGGTCGGTATTGAAGGGCTGATCGCTGTGTAGACAGTGAAAAAAAGAGGATGAAGCCAGGAAAAGTGTGTCGTAGTCGCGCGACTTTATCGCGCCTGATCCACCCTTCACAAATGGGCCAGCAGGCGCGATAAAGTCGCGCGACTACGACACACCGGATTCATTACACCCAAAAGTAGTATTTTCAGCACATAACCCTGGGACGAGCCAGCGCGACTCCCATTAACAATCCGGCAATGAAGGAAATGAACATGTAGATGATAATCCCCCAATCAAGATTCATAGGTGTAGTCCTCTCTGGCAGAACGCCGATAGCTTCCTGTAGTAATAGAGACGCGCGGCATATAAAGTTTATTCAATCGAGTTATACGCCTCTTTCTCTGCCAGATCAATGATCGGGATGTGCCAGCTTTGTGCCAACTGGAGGACAACTACCCAATAAAAAAAGGGCATCCTTCTGGATGCCCTCGTGCTCAATTTTAGCCACTCAATTTCACAACCGTTACACCATCACCGCCCTCCTGTGGAGGAGCGGAAGCATATGATTTCGCCAGAGGATGACGGGCTAGCTGCTCACGAACGGCGGCACGGAGCGCACCCGTTCCCTTGCCATGTACGATACGGACCGACGACATGCCCGAAAGTGCGGCGTCGTTCAGATACGTCTCCAATTCCTCTAACGCTTGCTCGACGCGCCAGCCGCGCATATCAAGCTGCGTGGAGACAACGGGACGATCTTCATAGCGCGGGAGCACAATGTTGGCCGTCGCATACTCCTCTTTCGCCGCTTTGCGCTTGCTGAGCCGCTCGATATTATCCACGTTGACGCGGAAACGGAGCGCTCCCATCTGCACCTCGGCCTCGCTGCGATCGGCGGAGAGTCCCACCAGATCTGCATTCTGCCCGAAGCTGAGGACGCGCACCGTGTCGCCAATTTGCAGCGGCCCCTCAAGGCGCTCTGGCTCCGGCTCCTTCTTCCGCGTGCGCACTGGTTCCGGGATCGAACGCACCTTCTCCTCAAGCTGCCGCGCCACCTGCCGTGATTCACCCAGGCGTTCACGCGTCATATTGACACGACTGACATCAATCTTGATCTTTGCCAGCTGCGCCTGCACCTCTTCCACTTCGCGCCGCGCCTGCGCACGCGCCTCATTGAGCACCCGCACGCGCTGCTCTTCCAGGCTATGGCGCTCCTCTTCAAGCTGCTTGCGCTGATACTCCGCTTCGGCACGCTCCATGCTCAGATGGAAGCGCTCATCTTCAACGGCCTTGCGCTCCGTTTGCAGCCCTTCGAGCAAATTCTCCATCCGCACGCCAGCGCTCCCCAGGAACTCACGCGCACGCTCGATAATGTCCTGCTCCAGGCCCAGCCGATTCGCAATCGCCAGCGCGTTACTGCGTCCCGGCAAGCCAATGCTCAGCTTATAAGTGGGCGAAAGCGTCTCGATATTGAACTCGACCGAGGCATTGACCACCCCGGCCTGCTCATGCGCAAACGCCTTCAACTCTGAATAGTGCGTAGTTGCCACCGTCGTGACATGGCGCTCCAGCAGATAGGTCAGAATTGCCCGGGCCAGCGCCGAACCCTCGCTCGGATCGGTCCCGGCTCCCAACTCATCAAGCAATATAAGAACTGGCAACTGCTCTCGTTTTTTCACCAGCGTCTCCGAGAGCTTGCCACGAATATCAGGCTCCAACCGCTTCTGCTCTTCATCCACGCGCCGCAAGATTTCGATAATGCGGCTCAGATGAGACGAGAAGGTACTCAGGCTCTGCTCGATGCTCTGCTCGTCGCCGATATCGGCAAACACATCGTTGAAAATCGCAACCTCCGAACCGAAATCTGCCGGGATATGCAGCCCCGATTGTGCCATCAACGTGAGCAAACCCACCGTTTTCAATGCTACCGTTTTACCACCAGTGTTTGGACCGGTGATCACCACCATAAAGAAGTCACGCCCAAGATGGAAGTTGGTCGGCACCACTTTTCCGGTCAATAACGGATGGCGAGCATTGCGCAAATCGATGCGCCCCTGATCGTTGAGGCGCGGCGCATTGGCATGCGTCAAACGAGCATAGCGAGCTTTTGCCAGATGGAAGTCGAACTCGGCCAGCAGCTCAACAGCAACTTTAAGCGACTCCGCCTCCTGTCCGATCTCGCCCGAAAGGACGCGCAGGATACGCTCTATCTCCTGGCGCTCCTCGATTTGCAGTTCGCGCACACGATTATTGAGTTCGACAACCACCATCGGCTCAACAAACACAGTCGCGCCGCTGGAAGATTGATCGTGGACAATACCGCGCACATGGCTGCGGCTCTCCGCTTTCACAGGAATAACATAGCGATCATTGCGAATCGTGATGATCGGCTCCTGCAAAGCGTTGCCAAACTCGTTGACCAGCGTCCGTAAGCGCTCCTGCAAGCGCTGACTGGCACCACGAATATCAAAACGCAGTTTGCGTAAGGTCGGGCTGGCTGTATCGAGAATCTCGCCATCCTCGCTGACCGTCTCCTCGATGCGATGCGCGATGCGTGGCCGCTGTGGTATATCAGCGCCCAGGCGATGCAGAAACGGGAAGGTCTCGGCGTCCAGCCTGGTGAGCAATTGGGCGACGTAGAGCGAACTACGAACTGTCTCCAATACTTCGACCAGATCGGAAGGCAACAGGACACCATCACGAGCGGCACGAGCCAGCAGCGCACGCACGTCATGAGCGCCGCGAACTCCAGCATCAGTAGACAGATCGATCAAATGGGAGGCTTCAGTGGTATAGGCAAGACGACGCTGCGCCACCTCCAGATCGGGAGTTGGCTCCAGTGCCATCACAAGGTCTTTACTGGCGGAGAAAGCGGCCTCCCCCGCGACCTTTGCCAGAATTTTGGGATATTCTAGAGTTTGTAAACTTTTCTCGTGCATAGTCGTGTCAAAGTGTCCTTAACATACAAGACGCGCCCCGCAGAGCGCTCAATTCTACCCGATTTACGAAAAATAACTCCTGTAAGATATCACATCTCACAGTCCGATGGAAGAGGAAAAGCAGCGTTCTGGTGATTATCCATAGATTATCATCTACTGATCGTTCATCAAGTGGGATAACGGAGATCGAAACGGTAAGGCCTGAGACGGCGAGCAGCGTATACGCCTGTTGATACTTCCTTATTATAATACAACAATTCCCGGCTTTTTATTCCCACTGCACGAACTTGCAGAGAGTAAGTGGCTGTGTATAAACAATAGAAGCTCTGCCGGGCCGTCTCCTCACACATTTTCAGGTGGAACTTCTCCACTATCTCAACGTATATATGTTTTAGGCGAGATATAGACAAGGATTGGAGCTACGCATCATGATGCTTCACAAGGGAGAACGCGTCTATTGGGGAACGCCAGAGGTTATTTATCTGGAGGGAACGATTACTGCGTTCGATGAGGAGAAGCAGACGATCACAGTCCATGTTGAACGAGCGACGCCATATTCGGCCCATTTGATCGGTTCCAATGTGCCTTTCGCAGCAAATGGCCTCAAACCTTTAGTGGGGGAGAGTCCTCCAGGCACCACCAGCGAGCACCGTACTCAGCAACAACCGCCACCGCCAATGAGCGATGACGAAAAGATATACCGGGCGGCAGCGGCAGCTGTTCATCAACAATATGGATACCATCTGCCTGCCGCCCAGGAAGAACAACTCATTGCCCAGGTCGTTCAGGCGATACAGAGCGATGCGACGATGAGACAACAGATCATCGCTTCTATGAACGAAATCTTGCGTCGAGAGTAGCAGACAGAGTGGCAGGTGATTCATATGAATTGTAGCCAGTGCAATCAACCGCTAGCCCCAAACGCGCGTTTTTGCGGAAACTGCGGTATGCCCAGCGATCCAGCAGCGGCAACGATCCCGTCGGATGAGACGCAACATGTCTATCCATTGTCAGCTCATCACCAACCACCGCCACATCCTGGCCTTCCAATGACGCCTTCTGAAATGGGAGGAACCCGGTCGCCGCTCATGGGGCCGCCGACAGCCAATCCAGCATATCCTCAGCACCCTATGTCTCCTTCTGCTCCCCCTGCCTCGTTATCATATTATCAGGCAAATCAATCTCAATCAGGAGCGAACATGTTTCCGGCGACAATTAATGCTAATCCCAGAGCAGCATCTGGACCGGCGCGGCGCACACGGCGCGGGGCCGGTTGTGTGGGATGTCTGACCTTAGTTGTTCTCCTGCTCCTTGTGGTGGGGGCAGGCTGGATATTCGGGGTGCAGCCGTATATACATACGATGGCGCAAACACAGATCGATAATGCAATGGAGCAGTCCGTGCAGCAGATCCCACCCCAGGCCGCACAGCTACCGGCAGGCAGTACCATTCCCGTGCAGGAGAGCACGCTGACCAATATGATCGTACTCAATCTGGCTCCATCAGATCCCATCAAACAGCCAGCAGTGAGCATCACTCCGCAAGGCGTGCGCCTGGACTTCCAGATAGCGACGCCAATTGGCACGATGTCGAACGCCATTGCAGGGGTGCCAAAAACGGTCAACGGCCAGTTGCAAATGAGCAACGTGACGGTTGAAGGACCAGTGGGGCTGGTGATGTCTCCCGCAGATTTTACGACCTTATTAAACAAACATTTTGCAGAGGCACAAACACGATTACAGCATCAGATCAAATCGGTCCAACTCAAAGACCACGAAATGGACCTCGTTCTCGGCTAACAACCAGCACACAAAAACACTCTGCCCGGGCAGAGTGTTTTTGTGTGCTGAACTATTTAAGAGCGCTTCCACTCGTGTCTGCGTCGCCAACCAGCAAACATGCCGGGCAACACCACCACAAACAGAGCCATCGTATTAAACGGTGTGGTATTGCCAGGCGCGGCTGTACCGACCTGGGGATTATGGATGATCGGGCAGACATCTTTGGTTGTCGCCCCGACTGAAGAAGGCACGCTGGTAAACACACTGGAGAAGTTGGGGAGCAGACCATTGTTATCTTGCGCAAGCGGCCAGTACACGACGGCGGCCCGTCCGATCAAATTTTTCTGCGGCACACAGCCCCAATCGCGCGAATCGGAGCTACCTCCGCGATTATCGCCCAGGACAAAGTAGGCACCGGGCGGCACGACGCGATTGGTAAACGAGGGAAAAGGATTGCCTTGATGGTGCGGCTCAACATAGGCTTCGGTCAACTTCTTGCCATTGACATACACATCTGTATTCTGCACGGTAATCACATCGCCAGGCAGGCCCACGACGCGCTTGATATAATCCTGAGCAGGATTAGGCGGAGCAACGAACACAATGACATCACCACGTGCTGGCGCATGAAACAGATAGGACCACTTATCCACCAGGATCAACTCCTGGTTATGGAGGCTCGGCTCCATACTCATACCGTCAATGTTAAAGTTCTGAACCGCTAAACGAATGATGAGAAACATCAAAACGGTCAGGACGATCGTTTCGATAATCTCTCGAAAGAGCCGATAGCGTTTCTCAAAATCAAACTCTGAATCCACCTGCTCTCCTTAAATGCAACTATGCACCTTTCCTAAAGGATCAAACAGCACCAAAGGCGATACTTGACGCACTCCATGATCGCTCGGCGAGGCACGCACCCCGGGTTGCACAACGTGCGCTACTTCTGACAGATGAGGGTCGATGTAGACCGTGCCTGCATCCATGCCTTTTCCTTACGCATACCCTGCTTGCTCCATTGAGCAGCAAGACAGACAATC
>JAICIM010000558.1 GCA_025928885.1 Ktedonobacteraceae bacterium
AAGGGAAAGTTACCAACTGGAAACAGATTGGCGGCGCTGACAAGCCCATCACCGTCGTGAGCCGTCCCGCCACTTCCGGCACCCGCGCGACCTTCAAGAAGTTCATGCTTGACAACAAAAACGAGTCGCCCGCTCAGGCCAACAACCTTACCTCCGATAGCACTGGTACCGTTGTTCAGACGGTGGAGCAGACCAGCGGCGCTATTGGCTACGTGACGCTTGGCGGTGCGAAAGAGGCCGGTTCCAAAGTGGTCACCACCACGATCGACGGGAAAGAGCCAAGCGTTGACACCGTGAAGACCAACGACTATAAATTCTGGAATATTGAGCACATGTACACAAAAGGTCAGGCTGATGGCCTTGCGAAAGCATTCCTGGACTACATGCTCAGTGATGATGCCTTCACAATCGGCGATGGCCTTGCCTTCGTACGCATCCCCAATGTTCCCGAAGATATCCGCGCAACCCATAACAAGTAATCTGTCTTCCAGTCGTCCCTATCCCGATAGGGACGACTGCTGACTGACTGAAAGGAAGGAGGAGAGGCGTGCAGAGAGCGCAAATGATGCGTTTATCGGATCAGATCGCCCGGATTGTCTTCCTCATCTGTGCCGTGTTGATTGTTGCCGTGATCCTCGGCGTCTTTTACTTTGTAGGATCACGCGCGTTCCTTGTTTTCACTTCGCCAGGTGGGTCCTCGCTGAAAGATTTTTTTACATCGACCACCTGGGACCCTGCCGCCAATCTCAACGATAATCCCTCCTACGGAGCCTGGGGACTGATCGAAGGATCGTTAATCATCACGTTCGTTTCGGTCGTGATCGCCACGCCGCTCTCGTTTGGCATGGCCCTGTTCATGACAGAGGTCACTCCACCGTGGTTGTCGCGCATCCTTCAGCCGCTGCTCGAAATCTTTACCGGGATGCCATCGGTTGTGATTGGCTTCCTGGGCCTGATCGTTCTGGCCCCATCTCTGGGCAAATTAACTGCTACGCTCGGCTATGGCTATGCTGCCGCGATTCTTGTGCTGGTCATCATGATCCTGCCCACAATCACCAGTATCTCTATCGATGCCGTTCGCGCCGTGCCAAACAGTGTGCGCGAGGCGAGCCTGGCGCTAGGTTCTACGAAATGGCAGATGATGAGCAAGGCGGTCATTCCAGCTGCCGCAAGCAGTCTGGCAACAGCTGTGGTGCTGGGCATGACCCGTGCAATTGGCGAGACGCTCGCCGTCGCAATGGTCCTCGGCGGTAATGCTGCGCCTCAAAAGATCTTTAGCTTGAAAGCATTTTTTATTCCCACCACCAATATCACGAAAGCCATCCTTGAAGACTTTGGCGAAACCGCCGGCGTCGCTCAGGATGCCTACTGGACCCTGGCGTTCCTGTTGCTGGTCATTTCGTTCCTCTTCATCTGTATTAGCCGTTATCTGGCGAGTAGGAGTGTGTACAAATGAGTGCGCGTGGCGTGGAACAGATTGCCGAACGGCCCACCGAACAAAAAAACTCGCTAGACGAACTGCTGCGCATTGTGCAGCGCCTCCATCGTGGCAACAAAATAGCTCTGGGCCTCCTCTGGGTGGTAGCACTCTTTGTCGCGCTGGTCTTTGCCGGAATCATCGTACTGCTGCTCATACAGGGCTTCACCGCTCTGATCGATCCGTCATTTTATGCGGCCAGCGATCTTGGCATCGGGCGTCAGTTGTTCAATACGTTCTATGTGCTGATCCTGACCGAGGTTATCCTGTTCCCTCTGGCGCTGGCAGCTGCTATCTACATGGTCGAGTACGCTCCCCAGGGGCCGTTTGTGACGATCATTCGCTTTGCGGCGGAGACGCTGGCGGGTGTTCCCTCGATTGTGCTGGGCCTGTTTGGGGTCGTCCTCTTTGGCTCGGTCTTTGGATTTCATATCAGCCGGCTGACCGGTGCGCTGGCCTTGCTCTGCTTGAATATGCCGCTCTCGCTCCGTCTGTTTGAGGATGCATTGCTGGCGGTGCCGCGTGAACTGCGCGAGGGCAGTCTGGCGCTTGGCTCGACCAAATGGCGTATGATCCGTACTGTTGTGCTCCCCTCGGCCCTGCCTGGTCTGATTACCGGCCTGATCCTTTCGGCGGGCAAGATCGTGGGCGAAACGGCTGCTCTGGTCTTTACAATGGGTGTCTCGAATCCCGCCAACGTCTTTACGCTGGACCCACTTCTGTCGAGCGATACGTTAACGATCCATCTCTGGTATGTGAAAACGCAGGGCGCTGGCTCAATTCCGGGCCTGACCGCCAGCCTTGCAACTGAGGTGTCTGCTGGCTCAGCGGCCCTCCTGATTATCATTCTGTTTGTAATCAATGTGCTTGCACGGAGCCTGGGACGGGCTATACAGCGCCGCGTCATGGCTGCTTAATACTTGTTTTCCGACCGATAACGAAGCTCGGTCGGCATGAGAGCCTTATTGTTCAACCATTCGTTCTGGCGACCGCATCAAGGAAGGGTCGCCGCAGAGAATTGAGGGCAGAGCGAACCTATGAATGCATCAGCAGAATCTCCCATCAGCGGAAATGGAATGCTTCCAGAAGGTGCCAGCATTCTCTCCCGCAAGGTTGCACGCAGTGGCCACATCTCGTATGAGGGACGCCCTTATTTTATCAGTAAGGCGCTGGCCGGTCGTTACATCCGCCTTGTGGTGGTGGATGATCGCCTGATTGTCGATGCGTCGATCCCTTTGCATAAAGAATATACCCTGAGTTAAATGTAGTGAGCAGTAGTAGTCAAGGAGATGTGCTTTATGGGAAAGGATGCTCAACGCGTCAGCCAATCTGAGTCACACATCAGCCTACATCCACTATCAGAGAAGACCATGCAAGAAAAGAGTACAGAAAAAGCGAGTGGCTCTGCACCGGACACTTCTCCGGTTGCAGAGGCTACCGCACATATGGGATCATTTGATCCGCGCAAGACGCTCAATACCAATGCCGATGTGAAGATCGATGTGACCAATACCAAATTCTTCTATGGCAAAAAGCAGGCGTTGTTCGATGTCTCTTTGCCACTGCGCACCCGCCAGGTCACGGCTCTCATCGGCCCGTCCGGCTGCGGTAAATCGACCTTTTTGCGCACGCTCAATCGCATGAACGACCTGATCCCGAACACGCGTGTCGAGGGGCGGGCTATGTTCGATGGGGAGAATATCTATGCGAAAAATGTCGATGTGGTCCTGCTCCGCCAGCGTATCGGCATGGTGTTTCAGCGCCCCAATCCGTTTCCGAAATCGATCTTTGAGAATGTAGCTTATGGTTTGCGCATTCAGGGCAAATCGCAGAGCTATATCAAGGAAATGGTTGAGAAGAGCCTGCGCGGGGCCGCTATCTGGAACGAGGTAAAGGATCGTCTCAACGCCTCAGCGCTCGGCCTCTCCGGCGGTCAGCAGCAGCGTCTTTGTATCGCGCGTGCGCTGGCGGTCCAGCCCGAAGTTCTGTTGATGGACGAACCCTGTTCCGCGCTTGATCCGATCGCAACCTTGAAGATTGAAGAGCTGATCACGGAGCTGGTCAAAGACTATACCATCGTGATCGTCACGCATAATATGCAGCAAGCGGCACGTGTTTCTCACTTTACAGGGTTTTTCTTGAGTGGTAAATTAGTAGAGGTCGCTCCAACAACTGATCTCTTTGGGCGGCCCAGACAAAAAGAGACTGAAGACTATATCAGTGGACGTTTCGGCTAGTCGTATTCACATTACAAACGGGAGGCTTCTCTGTGGCTCAGAAAATTCTGGTGGTGGATGACGAGGCGGTCCTCGTTGAAACCATTGCCTACAATCTGGAGCAATCTGGATATCAGGTAGTCACCGTTGCCGATGGCAGCAGTGCTTTAGAGGCAGCTCACAGCGAGTCTCCTGATCTGATTATCCTCGATATTATGTTGCCCGGCATCGATGGTCTGGAGGTTTGTCGCCAGTTGCGGCGCGAACATCAGACGGCTACCATACCTATCATTATGCTCACGGCCAAAGGCGACGAGATCGATAAAGTCGTCGGGTTGGAGGTTGGCGCGGACGATTATGTGACCAAGCCGTTTGGTCGGCGCGAGCTGCTGGCACGAGTGCGTGCGCTCTTGCGCCGCGCCGTCCTGCCCGCCGCACAATCGGCACACATGGAGGATGAGGAGAAGAACGGGAACGGGAAAAAAGCCCAGTCCACCGATACTCGTTCTCAGCGCCGTTTGGAGGCTGGTCCTCTCTCTATCGACCTGGCAGGCCGCCGCATCAATTGTCGTGGACAGGATATGGAGCTACAGCCCAAGCAATTTGATCTGCTGACCTATCTGGTGCGCAATCGCGGCACGGTCCTCACTCGCGATCAGCTGCTCCATAACGTCTGGGGCTACGATTACGCTGGTGATACCCGTACCGTCGATGTGCATGTCCGCTGGCTGCGCGAAAGGCTGGAAGAAGATCCAGCCAACCCCAAACTGATCCAGACCGTACGCGGCGTCGGCTACGTCTTCCGTTGGGATAAAGCATCCTGATAGCATGTAATATTGTATTTACCCGACTTGTATGGATATAATTCATTATATCCATACAAGTCGGGTAAATACAATATTACATGCTATGCAATTCCTCTCACTTTTTCTCGTAAGGATACCACCAGGGTTTCAAACCGCCCTATGGCCTCTCCTTCTCTCCTGGAGCGTGAACGGTGCTGCGTTCGCCAAATGAGAGTTCGCTCATTCCTGCGGGCCAGAGAATGCCGTCGATGATGT
>JAICIM010000028.1 GCA_025928885.1 Ktedonobacteraceae bacterium
ATCTTTGTCGTATTCGCGCAGATATCCTGCTACCACAACATGCCAGGGAAGACCCCATGAGTGTAAGAGATCTCCAACTGCCTGCGAGTTATAGCGAACATTGAGTACATATGCTAAAGGAGAGCGAAGCATTCCTTGTGACTGCTGTACAAGATCTTGAATACATCTTTCCCATACTTCTGGTAATGTCTTACGCGTAGGTTCCCAGAGCGTAAGGTTGCTATGTGAATGTGCATCAGCCATCGTATCTGCTCTCTTTTCGCTCTAAAAGACAACAAAGAATTATTACGATGCTCACGTTACTTGTAGCATAGTACGTAAAAGAGTAGAAGTCAAGTACCATATTTCTTCATTGTCCAACAGGTTTTCTGATGTTTCTTCTCATAAGGCTGCATGTTTGCTTAAAAAAGTTCATGAAAATCATCTCGCTCATAGAAGTTTCTTATTACGTTATTAAACGGCAGAAGGCGTAATTTTGTAGGATTCTTATAGAATTATAAGCCTGAAAAACGTAGATTTTTACGGCAATTTTGACTATGATTGTTATAGAGAAACTTACGTACATAGAAAAGTCAGGGCAAAACTTGAGAGGAATATATGGTTACGATGCAATCCGACAGCATTCAAGATGAGAACAGTAATGTGGAAGCCATCCTCTTACAGATCGAACCCCGTATTGTTGCTTTGACCAGACGTATTGCATATGCCTATCTTTCCGAGTGGGATTGCGACGAAATTGTGCAATCTGTACGCATAAAACTGCTGCCAGTATTGGCCGACGCGCGTATCGTCAATCTCTCTGCTTACCTCAACATTACTGTTCGCCATGAAGTTTGTAGTTATCTGCGCGGACGTAAGGCATTTCTCCCATTGCTCCTCGATGAAGATGTAGAAGCCTGCTATTCTCCCCTTCCTGGGATGGTGAGTCAGGGCATGGATGATCCACAGGTAAAAGTTGAGCAGGAAGAGGCGTTTTTAGAACTGCTTGATCGCGTGGTTGCAGCCATTTTAACGTTGCCACCTATGCAAAGACGCGCCATGATTTGTTCTCTGCAAGAACGAGTAGACAACCCGACTTTATTGCAAGACGCCTTTTTACGTTACCATGTAGATATCAGTACGACCATATGGCCTGACGATATACATGCGAAACAAAAATTACAAGCCTCTCATTCAGTGGGGCGGCGAACGTTGGCCTGTAAGTTGGGCGTTGATCTGAACCTGTATGAAAAACCTCGTAATGTCAGTAAGAGAAGGGGTAAGGCAAGGGAAAGTGAAGAGGCGCTTTCCCTGGCTGTGTAGGCCCTTTTAAATGCAGGAGTATCGACGTGCTTTTGCCATCATCAGCAATTGGTCAAACCATCGGGATACGCTCGTGGAGGGTATCCCGGTCTTCGCGTGGGGAGCGACGATTCTGGATGCGCTTCATCGTCTCGCCAATGCGCTGGATACCTTCTTCAATATGCTCCTCCTCAGCTGCGGCAAAGCTGAGACGAATATGGTGTTGTCCGCCACCATCGCTATGAAATGGTTCGCCGATGACAAAGGCAACCCGTTCCTGTGCCGCCTCGCGTAAAAGTGTACGAGCACGCATCTCTCCTGGCAAGCGGCACCAGAGATGGAAGCCTCCTTCAGGGCGATTGACCCGCGCTCCCTTCGGCCAGTATTGTGCGATGGCCTCTAGCATCAGGTCGCGTTTGCGTCGGTACTGTTCACGAAGCTGGGCCAGATGGCCGTCGAGCAGATTGCGCCTGATGATTTCGGAGACGATCCATTGGCCTAACGCGTTTGTGTTGAGGTCGAAAACCTGTTTGTGCAGCGAGAGGCGCGAGATGATCGGTTCCGGCGCTGCTACCCAGGCGACGCGCACGCCGGGAGCCAGAATCTTTGAGCAGGTACTCAGGTAGATCACATGTCCGCGCGAATCGAGTGCTTTGAGCGGCTGCGGTTCCTTCTCACCAAAGTAAATCTCTCCATATGGATCATCTTCCAGGATGGGGACCTGGTAGCGCCTGGAGAGCAACAGCAGGCGGCGGCGGCGCTCCTGCGACATGACGGCTCCCGTAGGATTGTGAAATGTGGGGAGCGTATAGATAAAACGCGGGCTGCGTCGGGCCAGAATGGATTCGAGCAGATCGACCCGCATGCCATCACTATCGGTTGGAACGCCGATGATCCTGGCTCCCAGCGCTCGAAACGTCTGCACGGCTCCCAGATAGGTTGGCGTCTCGACGACCACTTCATCGCCCGGATGAAGCAGGAGGCGAGCAAGCAGTCCTATACCCTGCGTTGAGCCTGAGAGAATCATAATCTGCTGAAAATCGACCGAGACCCCGCGTCGGCGCAGGCGGGCTGCAATACCACGTCGCAGGCTCTGTAGCCCCTCTACCGGGCAATAATCGAGCGCATGGCGCGTGTCTGTGAGCAGTCCGTCGGAGATGACCGAGCGTATGATCTGTGCGGGCAACAGTTGTTGGGCAGGGGTGCCAGCCGCAAAAGAGATAACTTCCTGGCGCTCGCCTGTTGAGGCCAGTTCGCTCAAGACGCGTGCATCCGGTCCGAGCGCAAAATCTTCACTGCCCGTTAACCCCAGCAGCCACGAGGGATAATCGCGTCCGAACTCTTCATCGTCCTGATCGAAATGGCTGCGCTTCACCAACGTTCCTCGTCCCACGTGGCCTTCGATCAAGCCCTCGCTGGCCAGTTCGTTGTAGGCGTTCATCACAGTGGTACGGTTCACGCTCAGTTCGTTGGCCAGCGCACGCTCAGTAGGAAGGCGGGTGCCTTCAGCTAATTGGCCGGAAAGAATGGCGTCTCGCAGTCCCTGGCAGATCTGCCGATACAGGGGGATATTGCTAGAACGATCAAGACAAATTAAGGCACGGATGGACGCTGTAAATAAGGGTAATGGCTGACGAATTGACTGGTTGAACGTACTTTGTCTCATTGGTTCTTGCTCCTCCTGAATTGACTACTCCCAGATAGTCAGTGTAGCCTGCTGATTGGCTGATGACAAGTGCCAATTGGGAGGGAACCAGAGGAGCCAATTGCTAAAAAGCAGAGTTTAAAGAGCGGACTTTTGAATTTATGTCTCTATGCTACACTGGATTGTGTGGTTTGCAGATTTTCGCATGAGTATGGAGCAAGTAATGATAGATGATATCCAACGGCGTATCGTGCAGGTACGAAATGATCGAGAGCATGGGTCGCGCTGGCTGGTCCGCGAAGCGCTCCTTATCTTACGGGATCTTGCCCGGACAAAGGTGGCTTCCCCTGATGAGCATATGCAGCAACTTCTGGTGGCGGCGCGGGAACTGGCCCGGTCGCGTCCAGCAATGGCGGCCCTCTCCAGTGCCGTGAGCCATGTGCTCAATGTCAGGGGAGGACCGGAGGCGGTTGCTCACGAGGCGGATCGTTTGTTGGATGAGTATGAAAAGGCTCCCACACAGATCGCCAGCTATGCGCAACGCTATCTCAAAGGCCGTTTGATGACCTGTAGCGTTTCCGGGACTGTACTGGACGTGCTGGCGGCCTGTCGCTCACAAATCGAGCAGATTATCGCATTGGAGGGACGACCACGTTATGAGGGGCGGGTGATGGCGCAGGAATTGCAGCAGTGTGGCTTTGATGTGACAGTGATTACGGATGCCCAGGCCGATATTTTCCTGCCACAATGTCAGGCCGTCGTGGTGGGAGCAGATAGCGTGCTGGCGAATGGCGACGTACTGAATAAAGCTGGAACGGCTTTGCTTGGTTGGGCTGCGCGGGGACATCATATTCCGTTTTACGTCCTGTGTGAGACGCTCAAGATCTCTCCCCGGCGCTGGCTTGAAGATCCTGCCCATCTGCAAGAGAATGTGCATATGCTGGAAGAGAAAGAGGGAGCGGAAGTCTGGGATCAGGCACCACCGAGCATTGCCGTACGCAATTTTTATTTTGATCGTACCCCTTCAGCGCTGGTTTCGGCCTGGGTGACCGAACGTGGCGTCCTCGATCAAGCGACACTTGCGAATATTGCGGTGCAGGTAGAGAAGGATGAGCGGCATCTTGCTGGCAAGTAGGAATGAACTCCCGATTTTCCTATGCATTTGGTAAAAAGGCATGATGCCAGTATCATGGACAGAGAGAAGCTGTTGTTCTAAGGCAAAAGTATGTATGTGGGGTTGAAAGAAGGAGCGTGTAGTGGAAATGAGTAAAAAACAGCAGCATCCATCAGATGATGGGCGTAAAGAAGCAACAGCAGCAAGGCGTCAGGAGAAAGATGCGGGAGAAGTTGCTCCCGGGATCACCGTTGTGCGCAGCAGTACTCCAAGACCTATGGCGTTGGGGCCAATGTTAGCAACACTCTCCAGCGGCAAGTTGCCGGTATGGGAGGAAAGTATCCCTGCCGGGGAACGCATTGGGAAAAGTGATAGCGTAGCAAATAGCAAGCAGGCCGTATCGGCTATGAGCCTGTTTGATGATAGCCAGCATGCCTGCAAGGGTATCCATTTTGATGGCACGCCGTTGCCCGATTTTCCTAGCAAAGCACCGTCAGCTCCTCCTGTTCCCGAGGAATTGAGCAGCGAGGAGGAAGCGCTGGCTGAACATGGTGCACAGGCATCCCAGGCTGATAGGGCATCTTTAGGAGAGTCACAGGAGTTTGATTGGCTCTTTGAGTATGGATTGGAGATGGATTCAACCATCTTGAATAGTCCTGAACGGCTGGACGGTGCAGCCCTGCTCTATGGGCCAGCAGTGTTGAAGGGATATCGCATTCTGTTTGGTTCGGTGGAGAATCCCGGGGGAAAAGAGGGCAGGCGAAAAACGATTGCTACTATTGTATCCGGGCCTGATGCTGCTGCGGAGGTCTGGGGAGTTTTGTATCGTATCCCCCGTCGCGTGCGAACCCGCCAGGGGGGAGAACCCGCACTGCTGGATACCTTACATGAGGCGACCTCGCCGGGGCGTCTTTTCCGACCTGTGCAGGCGGTGGTGCGCGAAACATATCGTAACCGCGATATCGAATGTGTCACCTATGTTGCCACCGATAGCGTTCAGGAGCACATCAAGCCATATATACCGGAACAGGGCAGCACCGATATGCTCTATGTGCAACGGGTGAGTGCTCTCGCCAAAAAGCTGGGTTTGCCAGAGACCTATCTTGCTCAGTATACCCGAGCTACACAGCCTGAGCCTCTTGCCGTGTCACAGACTGAGCGTGTTCCCATCACGACGATGGTGCGCGTCGAGCCAGATACGGAGCCACTGCCAGCTTTTCGGCAGGTTGGAGGCGTCAGCGAAATGGGAGAGGTGGGCAAAACTCCACTGCTTGTTCGAGTGGATGATACGGCGAGGGCCGAGAAACCTGAAACAACTGCCAGCCCCTGGTTGATCGTTTTTGCCATCTATCTGGTGGTTGAGCTGCTGATTGTGCTGGCTCTGGCCGTTATGCAGGCGATGGGGTTTGCCAGTACGATCATCACGAACAACTTTACGCTACTGGGTGTACCGTGGATGGTTTTGATGTACGGGCTGTTGGGTGGATGCATTAGTAGTCTGGTTTCTTTAGGACGTTTGCGGACGACTCATCCTCCTGCGTTTGTGGTGATTACCTGGCTTACCCGCCCCTACGTTGGAGCGGCACTGGCCCTGCTCTCCTATCTGTTTCTTACCAGCGGTTTCTTTCTCTTTGACAGAAGCGCCGGAAGACATGATGCGTTTTTTCTCCTGGTTGGTGCGCTAGCCGGCTTATGCGAGGGCCGCATCTTTCTACCACAGAGCAGGCAGTAATCGGGCAAATTCTTATAGGATGAGCCAGACAGATAATGGGGCATACTTGTATATGGATCTGGAAACCGTGTACAATGATACAAGAGTAAAAAACCTACGCTTGTGCTGCTTTCTTCGTTTGTTCTTGTAAGATGTTCGCTATCACTCGGAGGAGACACTATGCCAACCTATATTAGCCTGGTGAACCTCACGGAGCAAGGAGTGAGGGAGGCGAAAAATGCCCCGGAACGTCTCCAGGCATTTGATAAGGCTGTGCGCGAGGCGGGAGGAAAGTTGATCGGTTTCTATCTCGTCATGGGCCAGTATGACTACATCGTCATTACCGATGCACCCGATGATCAGATTGCCGCGCGTCTCATTCTCGGTACGATTGCTCAAGGCAGTATGCGAACTCAGACAATGCGTGCCTTCCCACGAGAAGAGTTTGAGCAGATTGCCAGGGGATTACGCTAGTCTGACCTGTATTTTTTATGCAATTCAAGCGGGGAGAGGGTAAGCGACAGACACAAACTGGCGCTTACCCTCTCCCTTTGCACATGTGTACTCTGCCCGGTTTTAGTGGTTCCAGGCGTCGGTAAGTGGTGGCTCTGAGTGGAAGATGGCTCTGACGAGCCGCTCAGGGTCGTGGCGGGCCAGTGAATCGCCTTCCAGATTTAAATATTCAACTTCTATGTGTGGGACCAGGCGATTGAGATGCGAACGATCCACCACCACTGGCTCACTTTGCTTTTCAGCGTACATCTTGAGTACGTCTGGCCGGAACGGACCATCGTTGACGAGGACCCGATCTACCCGCGTACCCAGATAGCGATGGATTTCATTGACAAAATCGGATGCTTTATAGACATCGGTCTCGCCATGTTTGGTCATCAGGTTACAGACATAGACCTTTTCCGCTTCCGACTCGCGAATGGCACGAGCAATATCTCTGACCAGCAGACAGGGGAGGAGACTGGTGTAAAGGTCCCCCGGGCCGATAATGATGGTATCTGCACGGCGGATGGCGCGAACGGCCTGCGCACAGGCTGGAACATCTTCAGGAACCAGACGCAAACGCTTGATCGGTGAGAGGGTGCCAGGGTGGTTTTCTCCGCGTGTATCGATCTCGGTCTCTCCACAGATGCTGTTCCCATCTTCTAGATCGGCGCAGATCGACGTTTGAGACAGTGTGACAGGCACGACATTGCCCGCTGTATCCAGCAGTTCCTGGGCATCTTCTATCGCCAGCAGCAGATCACCGTTATTGACATCCTGGAGACCCTTCAGAATAAGGTTGCCCAGGCTATGGCCGGTGACGCCGCCAATCGATTGATCGTTCTGATCTTCTTCTTGTTGTTCAAAGCGATGCATGAAGACATCACGCCACAAGGCTCCATTACGAGCGAGCGCTACTAATGATTGACGTAGATCTCCTAGAGGCACCTGGCGACGAAATTCGTCCATCAGCTTTCTTGAACTACCTCCACTATCCGCCATGTTCACCACAGCGCTGATGCTAAATGGGTATTTCTTGAGATGCGAAAGCAGCGAAAATGTTCCAGTTCCTCCACCAATAGTCACTACCCTACGGCCAGCGAAGCGATCTCCCAGGTAATGATGTCCTTGCACAGTGAGTCTCCTACGGCTAGTTCCAACTTCGTTATCCACAATACAATCCTTAGATTATAGAGATTGGTCACTTTTTTATACGACTGTTCATAAGCATGATGAGCCAATGATTTCTCAATCAAGCTTCTCTCAGCATATCATATTGTGAGAAACACGGCGACATGTGCTTGTTTCCAGCCTTATTTTTGACCCCCCCAGGGATAAGTCTATCACGCTATTTTAGCTCAAGCAAGATAAGATTCGTACTGTAAGTCCCATCTTCTTGTGTAAAAACGACGATTACGCTATACTATGTGTGTCGGGAATCTCTCTGCCACTTTGTGGGCGCGGTGGTGGAGGTGCAAGATTTCCCGTCATATTTTTTTATAGTTATTGAGTGTATTTGTTCTCCTTCCTGTAAACGGGTTATTATTGGCATTTATCTCTGTGTTTGTTATAATTGCTTATATTTGAGTAGGGAGGAATGCACCGTGATTCAAATTACAGAGATACAGAAATTGCTCTATCGTGCTCGGTTGCAATTGGAAGAGGGACAGCATGAAGCGGCCCTCTCATCTCTTCGTGCTCTTCCTGTAGAAGATGAAAAACAGCAGCGTGAAGTTGCTTATTTATCGGGCTGGTGTTACATCCAGAGTAAGCAGTGGGCAGAGGCGAAAAAGGTATTATCTCCGTTTTTAGAGCGGCAGAGTAAAATTCTAGAGGAAGAGCCATTCCTGGAGCAACCTGGCGAGCTTCTAGAAAAAGAGCCACTGGTAGAGCGTGAACATCTGGTGCTCTCCTGGCTGCATCTGGGGATTGCGGCGGTGAATCTGTCGCATTATGAAGATGCCTCCCTCCATTTTTCAAAGTGCCTCAAGATTCTGCATGATCGGCGTATTCACCTCCCTATAGTACGTATCAAGGCGCGTTATTCGCTGGCCATGACCTGTCTGATGAAGGGATCGTTTAGCACGGCCATTCAGCATTATGAAGATGCCCTGCGTCTCTGTCGCCTGTCGCATGCGGAAGAAGAGGTGCCGCATATTTATTATGGGCTATGCAATGCTTATCGTGGCGTCGGCGATTATGTGCGGGCGATGGTGGCTGGTCAGGAAGCGTTGCAGCGCTATCAGCAAAGAGAGGACCGTCCACTGGAGGCACGGATGCATCACGAGTTGGGGCGCGTCAGCTTTCTGCTGGGCGATTTTCGGGCGGCCTCAGACTATTATACGGAATCGCTCGCCCTTGCCACCAGCTGCAACAGTCCAACCATGATTATGTTGAACTGTGCGATGCTGGCCGATTTACGCCTCGCCGAGGAGCGCTTGCCTGAAGCCAAACGCTATTGCCGATTGGCCCTGGATATGATGGAACGGGTCGAAAGTGCGCATATGAAGGGAAAAGCCTACTATGCCGTTGGCAAGGTCACCTATGCGGAGGCGCGAGAGGCTGAGGGAGAGAAGCGGCAACGCCTTTTGGGAGAAACGATGGACTGGTTTCAGCGTGCGAGAACGCAGCTTGAGCGAACTCAGGCATACGCTGATATGGCGGAAATGTACGGCATGTGGGGACAGGTCTTAGAGGATGCGGGTCATATGGAGGAGGCCATTGTGCTGTGGCGACAGGGCTACGAAATATTATCGGAGCGGAAAGAGACACCATAGCCCTGGCGCTTTGCTGTTTATGGGAGCGGTTTGATGCCTACCGCTGTCATATAGTGCCACATGCCTGTAAATTCTTGTGAGCCAAGCTCAATGAGCATCTGTTTATAGAGCTGGTCAAATTCCTCCTCATTGGTGGCTCCGGTATTGATGAACAGTGGTTTTGCCAGTTGATAGGTGATTTCGGAGTTGCGGTAGAACATGGCATAGTTCTCTGTATCTGCCGAAACTTCTTGCGCGTACATAAAATGTTGCACATCTTTGTAGCCTGCCTTGCGCAGTATACGTGGCAACATGATGGTAACGCCTATGTTGCGTCCATTGACAGAAAAACCATGCCTGACCCGCTGGAGTGCCTGGCAGAAGAAGCCATGTAATTGTTCTTTCGCTGGGCTGTTTGTTGCTCCCCCATCCATCAGTTCGGTCAGCCGTAAAACTCCCCCTGGACGTAGCAGACGGGTACATTCTGCAATGAAAATGGGCCATTGTTCCTGAAGCAGTACTGAGAAGAGGAAACGCGCATTGACGAGATCGAAGGTGCCATCGGCAAAAGCGAGCGGTTGTGTGATATCCATAATTTTGAAGCTCGCATTGGAGAGTCGCTGAGTTTTCGCGCGTGCAGCGGCGTAATCGGTCATAATTTTACTGATATCCACCCCGGTCACCTCAATGTCGGGGCGTTCAAAAGCGACATCGAGCACCCAGCCGCCGGGACCGCATGCCATGTCCAGCACTTTATGGATTGATGAGGGGTTGTCCACGCCGCTAAGAGGACCACCCATGCCTTGTGTCATAAAACGGTCCAGACTGATCAGCCGAGCCATCTCTGTAGGGCTTTCAGGATCGAGGACATAGCCGTTGTATTCTGTCGCATCTGACATTGCTATCGCCTTTCTCAAAATATATCGCACATGCTATATACATGAGTATATCGTCTAAGCCTAAACAGATGCAAGTGATTAGCTAATATGGTAGATCCGGCAATAGATAGCAACCTATTCCTGAGTATGAGGCGTCATGATGCAGCGGAAACCAATGTGGCAGGTGGCTGTATCGATCGCTTCGGGAATGCGTGCGGCTGGACGGTAGCGCAGACAATAGTTGTGCGCACAGAGAAATGAGCCGCCTTTTAGCACTTTGCGTGGAATAGGTATTTGTGGCATCATCGGATCAAAACTCCGTTCTTGTGGCCCTCCCCTGGGATTAACAGGGATGCAGCACGCTTTCTGGGCTGGACGTGGATGGCGCGGTCGATACCAGTCGGCGGTCCATTCCCACACGTTCCCGGCCATATCATAGAGGCCATAGTCATTTGGAGCGAACGATCTCACCGCCATTGGCCCGATTTTGCCATCGGTTCGCAGATTTTGCCAGGGGAACTCGCCCTGCCAGGTGTTCGCCATCAGCTTCCCATCAGGCGCAAATTCGTTGCCCCAGGTATAGACCGCTCCTTCCAGACCACCACGTGCCGCTCGTTCCCATTGCGCTTCAGTGGGTAAGCCTTTGCCGGCCCAGCGGGCAAAGGCTTCGGCATCTTCATATGAGACGTGAACCACTGGAAAGTTGTCCCGTCCTTCAATAGAGCTGTTTGGCCCTTCCGGGTGACGCCAACTGGCTCCTGGAGTATAGACCCACCAGTTGCCCACATTGCGCAGATCGACGGGGTGTGAAGGTTGCTGAAAGATCAGCGAGCCAGGTACGAGTAGCGCCGGATCAACGCCCGGATACTCTTGCGGATTGAGCGGACGTTCCGCGACGGTGACATAGCTGGTAGTGGCGACAAAACGCGCGAACTGCTTGTTAGTCACCGTAGATTGATCCATCCAGAAGCCATTAACCGTGACGGGATGCACTGGAGCCTCATCAGGATAATGTTGATTTGATCCCATCAAGAATGTGCCGCCCGGAATCCAGACCATATTATGGGAGGGAGGAGCTGTCGGTATATGTTCGTTACGCTGGTTGATACATTCTGTCATAAAAACCTCCTCCTACCTGCGGGCCAATACTGATAAGTGTTCCTTTTGTCCTATCTTACCATCGCAGGCAATTATGAAATTTCATACAATAACCTGGGAAGTAAAGGTCGTAACCGCGCCACAATTTCGCGCCCCATCGCCCAAACCCGAAAAAGTAGCCCGGCGACGACCATTAAATACAAGTTTTTTTTTTGGAAGAGAGTTATTCAGGTTGGAGGCGTACGAGCATGATACCGAGCCAGAGCACCCAGAGTGCAAAGAGCAGCATGGCTGGAGTGGTGAGTGTTGCCTGTCCCGTTGCTGGGGCGCTGGCGACGCCGACGGCGCTGCCGCTGAAGAGGGCAGCGACGGCCAGTGCGGTATAGCCAAAGGCAATCCAGATGTCTGGCCAGAGATAGCGCCCACGTCGGGCGATCATCGCGCCAAAGAAGAGGGCAGAGAGTGCTAGCAGGCCAATGCCGATGCTATTTGCCACAAGCGAGAACAGGCTGGAGATTAGCGTGAAATTTGCCGGCATTGCTGCGCCACTGCTGGCGATGACGAGATAGATCGTGCCGCCGATGGTCCCCAGGATGTAGAGGAGCAGGCCGCTGAGTCCGGCCCAGAGCGCTATAATGACAAACCCCTTGCCGCGCCAGGGATGAGCCGGAAGTTCATCCTCTGTTTCTTCGCTGTCTTCCTCTTCGCCTTGCTCTACCTGTGCCACCAGCTCTTGCGCAACGATGATGCGGAACAGTATGAAGGGGAGCGTCAGGAGCAGTACAAACGTGAGCGTGAGCAGGAAGCGGTGGAGAATAAATTGGAACTGGTGCGCACCGATCCACGAGAGATAGGCGCTTGCCAGAGCCGGACCATTGTTGCCCGCCAGAATTGTACCATATCCGGTGGGATTGAGTACCAACAACTGGTAAACTGGTATGCCCACTAAGAGCAGGAGCGCACTGAGCAGATAGAAGAGGCCGTTGGTGCGCAGTTGTGAGAGCAGAGAGTGTTTTTGCATGAGTGATAGTCCTCTGAATAATTTCTTTGTCATAGTATTGCAAAAAGACCAGCGACTCACAAGGGGTCGTTATGTGCGTTTAATGGGTGGGCAATCTCCTATATCGGTTGGAGATAACAAGTTCCCATACGTTGATACTAGAGATATCTCGTGCTGTCATCGGATAGCCCCGCCGGGCCGTACTGATAGCAGGGCGAGAAAACTCATTACTTTTGATCATGGAGGAGGGTGTATGCCGCGCTGGTTGTATTTCCTATTAATCTTTGCAGTATTAGCGCCGGTTTTAGACTTTTTGCATGTTCCACAGGCTGCCCTGTTTATTGTAGCCGCGCTGGGTATTATTCCGCTGGCCGCGTTAATCGGGCAGGCGGTCGAAGAAGTGGCGGAACATACGGGCGAGCGTATTGGCGGTCTGCTCTTTGCGACCTTTGGCAACGCGACGGAGTTAATTATCAGTATCTTTGCCTTAGCTGAGGGGCTGGTGGATGTTGTGCGGGCCTCTGTGATTGGCACGATTCTGGGCAACGCGCTGCTGGTGCTGGGCGTCTCGGTCTGCGTGGGTTGCTTTAAGCATGGGCGACTGAAGTTTGAGACGCGGCCTGCCAGTCAGTACGCCTCGCTTTTTGCGCTCTGTATTGGTGGTCTGGTCCTACCCACAATCGCGGAACTGCATGTTACCAATATGCCGCAGGTCGTCCTGGCAGAGCATAATCTCTCAGATGTGATTGCCGTGCTGCTTTTATGTGGCTATCTGGCATCGATCCTCTTTAGCGTTTTTCGTATTGGTGATAAAGGGGATACGGAAGAGGAGTTTGAGCCACTGGTTGGTATTCGCTCGGTGGCGGCCATTGATCGCCTGCTTGCCTATCGTCACCATCTTGTTAAGAACAATATCCCAGGCAAGAGCGGCATTTTGCCCCATATCGATAATACCGTTCAGGCGATTATGAGTCATGAGGCAGCTCAGCAGGGCGAGGGGGCGAAAGAGGCGGCATCGTCTGAAGCAGCGACGCCAGCAGCAAAGGCGAGCGAGCATCATCCGATTGTTGCTTCGTTAACTCCTGCCGCACCGCATGCTCAGAAGCACGAGCATAAGCCTCCTCTGTGGCGCGGTTTGGTATTGTTGACTGTGGCGACGGTTGGAGTTGCTATTCTGTCGGAGATTCTGGTTGGCTCGATTGAGCCGATGGCGAAGACGCTGGGCTGGAACGAAGCGTTTGTCGGCCTGGTCTTTGTGCCGCTGATCGGTGGTTTGCCGGAATATTTCAATACGATCTCGATGGCCCTGGATAAACGTATTGGGATGGTGCTGGCAGCCTCTGCCGGCTCGTCAATTCAGATTGCGCTGCTGGTTGCGCCTATCCTGGTGCTGATCAGCCTGTTCACTCCTCAGCGGCTCGATCTGGTCTTTAGTATTGTGGAGCTTGCGGTGCTGGGTATCGCCACATTCCTGTTTAGCGAAATCACCAAAGATGGCGAGCTGGTCTGGTTAGAGGGACTTTTGTTAATCCTGCTCTATGGCATGATGGGCAGTACCGTTTTCCTGTTTGGTGCTTGATTTCCCATATAAATAAAAAGCCCTCTCTATTGCACACAATGTGATAGAGAGGGCTTTATACTATGATGATTGCAGGTTTACAAAGGGATCGTCAGAACGTTATGGCCTTCGCGTCCGGCCTGGACATGTGATGAGATGAATAATTCCACGACAAAAGGTTTTTCATAAAGCGGCTGTTTTGCCTCATCGGTAAAGTTGATGTGCAGGCGTTCGCGCCGCGTTCCCGAGCCATCGGGGATTGCCTGTAGAGGGATCGTGACCTCCGCTGCATAGCCTGTGGAAGGGATCTCTACATCGGCCTGCTGAAGAATATAGGCGTAATTTTGTATCAGCGCGGTCTGGACCTCGATATGGATGCGATCGCCGCGAGCAAGGGCGCTGAGTCCCGACAGTTCCATGTCTGGTGGCGCTCCTGGCGGCAATCCAGGCTCATCTCGTCCCATGACGCTGATGCGTAGATGATAATGTTGATGTGGTTGCACACGTAAAGGGGTCTCAATTAAGACGACGGCCGTTGTGCTATGTTGCTGCTCGCCGATGAAGATGCGTTGCAACCTCTGCAAAAGCGGCTGTTCTTGCGCTGGTATTACAGCGGTTGGTGTCAATAACTGTAAGGCGGTGCTGGTCTGGAGCAATCGCGCTGGCAGGTGTCGGGGAAGCGACGTGAGCGCGGTCAGCACGGAAATGGCTGGCAAGACATCGGAGAAGCGCTGCAAAAAAGGATGCTTGCGCCAATCGCTGGCAGGCTCTTGTGGCACCTGCGCTGGTGTGGCCGGGGTGGTGAGCGCCTGGCTGCTCTGCTTTTCCGGCAACACTATGGCAGCTTTGGGAGCATGTTCTCCCTTTGCAGCTTTTTGTTGCTCATGTTTTCTGGCGATCGCCTGTTCGATTCCTGCCAGTACCTCCTTTTTCGAGATGGTCACGGTAGATTGGTCTTCTATCGGTATCTCTTTGAGAACTGTACTGGTTGGCTGGGGTAGATCAAACGATGCAGTTTGCTCTTTGATTGGTTCTTTATGGTTGCTCTGTTCGTGCGGTTCTGCCTGTTTTCCTGGCGCTTTCGCTCTGTTCGCGGCTAACTGTTCTAGATGTTCGCGTGCCTGGGCAACCTCTTTTGAGTTGATGACCACCGTTGCGACATCTTCTAGATTGGCAGGCTCAACCTCTTTCTCCTGCGTCTTCTGACTGATCGCCTGTTTGACAGCTTTGTGTACGGACGATTTCTGACTAAGGCGCAACGTTTTAGTGTTCGAGGAGAGCTGTTGCAACGCTTCGGCGAACTCCTCGATGGTCGCGAAGCGCCGGGCATTGTCGAGTTCCAATGCTTTCATCACGACTGCTTCAACGCCGCTACTGATCTTCGCATTGAGTTCTCGCGGTGGTCGAATCACCTCTCCCGTCTCTTCAAGCGTCCTGGTGGGTGCTATCCCCGTCAGCAGGAGGTAGAGGATAGCGCCCAGGCTGTAGATATCGGAGCCTGGATCGATATTGCCTTCTTGCGTTTCGGGAGCATTGAAGCTGGTGAGATTGTTGATCCGTCCCGCATCGGGCAACAATTTGCGCATGGTAGCGGGGAGCCACGAGATCATCAGGGCAAGCTGTCCGGCGTAGTCTTTTTCGCTCACGGCAATGACATGGGGATCAAGGTCGCCGATGATGATTTGATGGCTATGCAACCGTTGGACCGCGTTACAGAGTTGTGAGGTCCAGTTGATGGCGGTTTCTTCATCGGGCAGACCAATGCCGCTTTGGATCAGGTCGTGTAGCGTCAGCGCGTCCCGCGTATTGCTGTCGTTTTGTAAAGGGAAAGGCCAATCCTGGATAATCAGGAGATGATCCTGCGAATAGTGCAGGTCGCTGGCAACAAGCACATCGGGAATACGCAAGCGATGTAACAGGTCGTATTCTCTCTGAACAATATCCAGTGCCTGTGTGTAGATCTCATCATCGACATTGCTAATGTCAATATCGCGGATCACGACGGGACGTTGATGAGAAGTATCGATAGCCAGGAAAAGTTGAATATACAAGCTTCGGCGCACAAGTGAGGTAATACGGTAACGGTCAGTAATTTCAGTGCTTGTGGCTATTACTTTGGCGTTTTTACTCATGCGCTCTCCACAAGTACTGCAAAATGCTGCCTGTGGCGGTACTGGAGAATTGCAGCGATTGCACAGGAACCCGTCTGGTGAACTGTTGGTTGGTGTTATCTCTGTTACGCTCATACTGCCTCTGCTACGCCTTTTACTGTAAAGATTCTGTACCTACAATATTATAACATACCTGTGGATATTTTCTACGCTGGAGTCCATATAAATAGTACGTATAGAGGCGGCTCATAGTACCAAACAGAGGATCGCAGGCCGTATATTGAGAGGAACAGGAATATTTTAAAAGATGCCTGACGTGCAGTTGAAAAAAAGAACGAGATAGAGGGCTTTTTCGCATTTTTTGCCCTTGTCACATTCCACTGGTTTTGCTAGAATCCGCAAGGAGACTACATATGCATCTCGACAAATGGTTCTGGTTCAGCCGCGCCGCAGCATGAGGATGATACAATATTAATAGCGGAAGAAAACAAGGTTGTGCGAAGTTTCTCCTCTACATAATTTCAATTCTGCCTGAACTGGAATAACGATCCGATATAACCCGGAGGTATGTTTTTATGGATTTAGCCACCCTCATTTTCTGGATCTTTGCAGTGGTCCTGGTGGTGGCGGCGTTGCTGGTTGTGAGCCTGCGCAATATCGTGCATAGCGCACTTGCGCTGATTGTGGTATTTGCGATGGCGGCAGCTATCTATATACTGCTGAACGCCGAATTCATCGCTATTGTGCAAATCCTTATCTACGTTGGTGCGGTAACGATCCTGGTGCTCTTTGCGTTGATGTTGACCCGATTGAGTGGGCTACAGATTACCAACCCGTCGAATAAACTATGGTGGGTTGCGGTCATCATTTGCGCCCTGGTGGGTGCCACTATCATCTACGCGCTGACGACCAGTAAGCATTTGATTGCCGCGACCTCGAATGGTGCGAGTCAGCTGCCGCCCGGCATCAACAATGTTGTACGCATTGGACAATTGCTTTACAGCCCCGATGCCTATAGCTATGTACTCCCTTTTGAAATAGCTTCACTGGTGCTGCTGGTGGCAATCGTTGGCGCGATTGTGATTGGCAGGGAGGAGTAATCGAACGTATGGGACTGACCCTGTATCATTTTCTGGTGCTTGGGGCGGTGCTTTTTTGCATCGGACTCTACGGTGCCATTACGAAGCGGAATGCTATTGCCGTATTGATGGGCATCGAGATTATGCTCAATGCCGTCAACATTACGATGGTGGGTTTCTCGTTTTTTAATACGGTTCCGCACTATAGTACGTACTTGACCGGTCAAATCTTTGCTATTTTCATTATCACCGTGGCGGCGGCGGAGGCGGCAGTTGCTCTCGCAATGATTATTGCCATTTACCGCAAACGCAATACCGTCGATGTGGGTGAGATCAATGTGTTGAAGTTTTGATCTGTCGGGGTATTCTGTATGCTTATTCAGCCAGCGCCATCAGGTGCCGCTGGTTGTTTCTGTGATTGTCAACAATGAGATGTGCGTCTCCTCGTTTCCTATGGGGTGACGGTTCACACAGAGAGTGTTTATATGGATGATCCGTTATATCAATATTCCTGGCTGATCCTGTTTGCGCCGCTGCTCGCCTTTGTGGTCATTGTCTTTGGCACGCGCATCTGGGATCTGCTCAGCCGCCCACGTGTTGCGGCAACGACAACACATGCAGAAGAACATCATGCAGTGGAGGCGCATGGGTCCGAGGGCGAGGACGAGCACGAGCTTGAACAAGAGTACGACGATGACCCTAAAGTGCCTCGTCTGACTGCTGGTGCTAAATTTAGCGGCTATCTCGGCATTTTGATTATGGCCGCTGCCTGCGTCTATTCCTGGATACTGCTCTTTCATTCGTTTTCCGTGCCGTTGTATGAGAGCGTTCCGGTCTTTTCCTATCAGTGGCTCTCAATTGGCAATGCAACCTACGAGGTCGCGTTCCAGATCGATAATCTGGCAATTGCGATGACGGTTGTGGTGACGACGGTCTCGCTGCTGGTGCAGTTCTATTCTCAGGGCTACATGGAGAACTCGGCAGGTTATGCCCGTTTCTTTGCCTATCTGTCGATTTTCGCCTTTTCCATGCTGGTGATTGTCTTTGCCCAAAACTTTCTCGTTATCTTCGTTGGTTGGGAACTGGTCGGCCTCAGTTCCTATCTGCTGATCGGTTTCTGGATCAATAAGCGTGCCAAGCCTCTAGAACAGCGTCCTTCTCCCTCGAATGCGGCGTTGCAGGCGTTTATTGCAAACCGTGTTGGTGATGTCGGCTTCATTATCGGTATCATGATCCTCTTCACCACGCTGGGAACCTTTGACTTCCACGATCTGGCGCTGCGTGCTCCTCACATGGATAAGACGCTGCTGACCATTGCGATGATCCTGGTCTTCTGTGGCGCGATCGGTAAATCGGCCCAGTTGCCGCTGCATGTCTGGCTTCCCTCCGCTATGGAAGGTCCAACGCCTGTTAGCGCCCTGATCCACGCGGCCACGATGGTTGCGGCTGGTGTCTATATGGTTGCCCGCACCTTCCCATTGTTCGCGGCAGCCGATCCCGCCGCTTTTCAAGTGGTAGCCTGGGTTGGAGCCATTACAGCCTTCTTTGCGGCCACAATTGCCCTGGTGCAGAGCGACTTCAAGCGTGTGCTGGCCTTCTCGACGATCAGCCAGCTGGGCTATATGTTTGTCGGCCTGGGCGTGGGCGGTCCCGAACTGGGCGCTGGCCCCGGTATGTTCCACCTCTTTACGCATGCCTTCTTCAAAGCCCTGCTCTTCCTGGGTGCTGGTAGCGTGATTCACTCACTGCACCACGCGACCCACAAAGAGGTGCAGGATATGCGCCTGATGGGTGGCCTGGGACCAAAGATGCCGATCACCGCGATCACGTGGTTGATTGCAACCCTTGCCATTTCTGGCTTCCCTGGCTTCTCCGGCTTCTTCAGTAAAGAAGAGATTATCGGCCTGACCCTGGAGCGCGGCGATTGGGTCTTATACGCATTGACGTTGGTAACGGCTGGTCTGACGGCGTTCTATATGCTGCGTGCCTTCATCCTGGCCTTTGGTGGCAAAGGCGGCAAGTTTGGTGGTCTATGGGGCGGCACCTATCGCGGCGTTGGCAATCCTCATGAGGGGCCGCTGACGATCACGATTCCTTTGATCCTGCTGGCGATCCCGGCGGTGATTGCAGGTTATTGGACGGGCTTCTATCAGTATGTCGATAAAGAGGCGCACCCGCTGAATATTGGCGTGCTGCTTTCTACCCCTGATACCTGGATTGGTGTCGTTGTTTCGCTGATCGGCCTGGCGTGGGCCTTTATTCTGTACTGTCGTGTGGAACCAGCAAAAGTGCATGCCTTTGTGGAGGGAAATGCTACTCTCCGTGGGCTGCATCGCTTTCTTTACAATAGATACTACATCGACACCCTCTATGATCTGCTGATCCGTTATGTCGTCCTGGGTATCTCGCACATCGAACAAGCTTTTGATACCTATGTGGTTGATGGCATCGTCAACGGCATCGCGCGTCTGATCACTGGTATTGGTGGTGGGGTTCGCCGTGTGGAGACCGGGCGTGTGCAGACATATATGGTTGGCTTCTTCGGTGGAGTCGCAATTTTAGCTGTTCTTGTCTTTGTGCTGGTCACGTTTCGCTAAAGGATAAGAGGATCATGACAATATTCCAAAGTGATCTTACCTGGATTATCCTGCTGCCGGTGATTGGTGCATTGGCAGCATTGGCAACACCTGTGAAAACGGCGCGGTGGCTGGCCCTGATCTTCTCGGCCCTCACTTTTGCGCTTTCACTCTACATCTTTTTCAATATTCTTGGCGCGGGCCAGGGCTTCGGCGATCTGGGCCATCTGCGCGATTCGATTAACCTGCCCTGGATTGATCTCAAAGCTGGTGGCATCGAACTCAAGATCAACTACTTCCTGGGCGTTGATGGCCTCGGCCTGCCCCTTGTGATGTTGAACGCGCTGTTGACCATGCTATCCGTGATTGGCGGTTGGCAGAAGACGCGCGTCAAAGAGTATCTCGCCCTGCTGCTTCTGCTGGAGGCGGGCGTGATGGGTGTCTTCATCTCGATGGATCTGCTGCTCTTCTTCCTCTTCTGGGAAGTTGAACTGGCCCCGATGTTCTTGCTCATCGGTATCTGGGGTAGCGAAACGATCAAGCATGGTATGCCCGGACGCGTCTATTCGGCCTGGAAGTTCCTGCTCTACACGTTCTTTGGTAGCGTCTTTATGCTTGCTGGCATTTTGCTGCTCTACTTCACCAACGTTGGTCACGGTGGTGATGCAACTGCCAGCATGGTCTATTATTCGACGCACATCCTGAATACGCCGGTAACGATCCCCATCCTGGGTGTGACAGCTGGCCTGCAACTGATCGTGTTTCTGCTGATCTTCGTCGCTTTCGCGGTCAAGATGCCGATGTTCCCCTTCCATACGTGGCTGCCTGATGCCCATACCGATGCGCCAACCGAGGTCAGCGTGATCCTGGCAGGCATTTTGCTGAAGATGGGTTCGTATGGTCTGGTCCGCATCTGCTTTGCGCTTTTCCCGGAGGGTCTGCACGAGTTCGCTGGCGTGATGGCCGTGATTGCCATCATCAATATTATCTATGGTGCTGGCATCTGTCTGGTCCAGAAGGATATGAAGAAGTTGATCGCGTACTCCAGTGTCAGCCACATGGGTATTATCCTGCTTGGTGTAGCGGCGGCGGCTGGCACCGGCGATCTGGCGCTGCGCACGGCGGCTCTCACGGGCGCGACGGTGCAGATGGTCAGCCACGGCCTGATCACCGGGATGCTCTTCTTCTGTGTTGGCGTGATTTATGATCATGCGCATACGCGTGAGATTGCGGCCTTTGGTGGCGTGGCGAAGAAGATGCCAATGCTCGGCACGCTCTTCACCTTTGCGGGTATGGCTTCGTTAGGTTTGCCCGGCCTGGCTGGTTTTGTTGCTGAGTATATGGTCTTTACCAGCAGCTTTGGAGTGAGCACGACGCATATCGCAACGATAATCTCCGTCTTTACCATGATTTTGACGGCTAGCTACCTGCTCTGGATGTTGAAGCGCGTCTTCTTCGGACCGTTTAATTTCAAATGGGCGCATTTGCCAGATGCCTCCTTGCGTGAGGTGATTCCGCTCGTGATTCTGGCGGTGGCGATCCTGTACGTGGGTCTCTATCCGAAACCGTTGATCGATGTGATTTTTCCCAGCCTGACCCATATCATGCAGACGGCTGTTGCTGTGATAAAGTAAGGTTCACCCCATCCAGGGGAGTTGCTCGTTCTCTTTTTTGAGACGGTGACTCCCATCTGGTGGGTAAGGAGTTTCCTATGATTAATCTTTACCTGCTGGCACCAGAGCTTTCACTTGCGCTTCTGGGACTGGTGGTAATGGCGGTGGATCTGTTCGTCAAACGCCGTGCCGTTATCGCTGGTATCTCGCTGGTCGGGCTGATTGTGCCAGCAGCCTTTCTCATCTCGCAGGCTGCGACCGTGACCCAACCGCAGACGGCGTTCTGGGGCATGCTGGTCGTGGATCAATATGCGATCTTTTTCGATTTCATTTTCCTGCTCATCGCTGCCGTCATGATCCTGGTTTCCTATAACTATGTTGGAAAGTATATCAGAGCCGATGGCGAGTTCTATACGCTCTTGCTGCTCTCCGTCACTGGTATGATGTTGATGGCGAGTACGGGCGAGCTGATTACCATTTATATCGCGCTGGAGTTGACCAGCATCCCGCTGTATGTGATGGCTGGCATGATGCGTACCAGCGAGCGCTCGGCGGAAGCAGCAGTGAAATATGTCTTGCTGGGTGCGATGTCTTCGGCCATCTTGCTCTATGGTTTTGCCCTGTTGTACGGTTTGACCGGCACGACCGATCTCAAAGGGATCGCCGATGCCTTTGCGCGTAGCCTCGATCAGGGCAACCTGCTGGTACTGGTTGCAGAGGTGTTGATCCTGGCTGGCTTCGGCTTCAAGATCTCAGCGGTTCCCTTTCATATGTGGGCGCCTGATATTTACGAGGGCGCACCCACTCCGGCAACCGCATTCTTCTCGGTTGGCTCGAAGGCGGCAGGTTTTGCGGCTCTGATCCGCGTCTTTATGTATGGCGGCCTGGGAGCAATCGATCGCGCAGAAATGGTGCTGATCTTTGGCATTGTGGCGGTGTTGACGATGACGCTGGGCAACCTGGTTGCTGCGGTACAGTCGAACATCAAGCGTATGATGGCCTACTCCAGCATTGCGCAGGCTGGCTATATCCTGGTCGGGTTTATCGCCAGTTTTGCGGCCAATCGCTCTGAAGGCAATGCCGCGCTGCTCTTCTTCATCCTGGTCTATGTGATTACCAACCTGGGAGCTTTTTCTGGTATCGTGGCGCTGGCCGACTTCACAGGCGGCGAGAAGATCGAGGATTTCCGGGGATTGTTCCGGCGTGCGCCTCTGCTGAGTGCGTGTACGGCGCTCTGTCTGCTCTCGCTGGCTGGTATCCCACCGGTTGCGGGCTTTATGAGCAAGCTGTTCCTCTTTACGACGGCCTGGGGACTGGGCCAGTCCTGGCTGGTGATCATCGCGCTACTCAATACAATCGTCTCGCTGGTCTACTATGGCCGTGTGGTGAAGGCGATGTTCTTTGATGCTCCGGCCAAAGCGGATCGTCTGGTGACTCCGCCTTCTCTCGGAACGGCGATCGTGTTGACGAGTGCTGCGCTGCTGGTGCTCTTCTTTGTTGCACAGGTCTTCCTCGATCTGGCAACCCCTGCCGCTATTCTGGCCGGGCGATAACGTTCAAGAAAATTTCCAACCAAAGGGGAGGAAGTTCGTAGCCGCGCGATTTTATCGCGCCTGTGCAAAGAGGCGCGATTTTATCGCGCGGCTAC
>JAICIM010000457.1 GCA_025928885.1 Ktedonobacteraceae bacterium
AAAAGAGGTGATAGAGGTGGTAGCAGGCGGCAAGTAGCATCTATACATTTTTGTAGATTTTACACCGTAACAATGTATGGCAGGTGAGTCGTAGTCGCTTGATTTATCGCGCTTATGCCGCTTGAAAGGCCGATGCGCTGAAGTCGCGCGACTACGACTCACTGAGAAACAGCTTCTCCTTGCACAACGACATAATTGATGTCTTATAACGCACTGCTCAGGCATAATTCCCCCCCATTTTGCCTGCATACAGGGGCGAAAGAGCAAGCGCTATGATACAATACCTATAGTACTGGTAGCCATTGAAATAGCTGAGCTTCTACCGATTACATGCACTCCATCATGACCAGTACTTTTACACCAGTGTTTCTAATGGAAGAGGGATGCATCTTATGCAAGAACGTTCGTTACTGCCCAAAGCGGCGCGGTCAGTTGTCTCGCAGGTTCTGCAAGTAGGCTCCAAAACTCAACCCTTTAGTAAGGAGAGCCTGACAAAAGCGCCACGCATACGCGATGCAAAAGTGGTACACAGCGTTTGCCCCTACTGTGCGGTAGGGTGCAGCCTGAATGTGTATGTCAAGGACGGGAAAGTGCTGGATATTGAAGGCAACCCTGATAGCTTTGTCAATCGCGGCACCCTCTGCCCCAAAGGATCAGCAACCTTCCAATACACAATCAACCCCAGCCGTCTGACCCGCGTCCTCTATCGCGCCCCCTATAGCGATCATTGGGAGACCGTCTCGCTAGACTGGGCGATGGAGCAGATCGCGCAACGCGTCAAAAAGACGCGCGATGAGACGTTTGTTGAACGCCTGGACGATGGACGACAGGTGAATCATACACTGGGAATCGCCTCGCTCGGTGGAGCAACGCTCGATGTCGAAGAGAACTATGTCATGAAAAAGCTGCTAACCGGCGCTCTCGGCATCGTCTCCATTGAGAACCAGGCCCGTATATGACACAGCTCCACTGTACCCGGTCTGGGTACTTCATTGGGGCGCGGCGGGGCGACAACGTTCCCGCAAGATCTTGTCAATAGCGATTGTATCTTAATTATTGGCAGCAATATGGCTGAAGCCCATCCCATCGCGTTCGCCAACGTCGTCAAGGCAAAAGAGCGCGGTGCGACGGTCATTCATGTTGACCCGCATTATTCGCGCACTTCAGCCCTGGCTAACCTGTCCATCTCAACGCGGGCAGGCAGCGACATCGTGTTCTTAGGGGCCATCATTCGCTATTTGCTGGAGAACAACGCCTACTTCCATGAGTATGTGGCGCACTATACCAACGCACCCATGCTCATCCGTGAAGAGTATCAGGATACCGAAGACCTGGATGGTATCTTCTCCGGCTACGATCCTGACACAGGCACCTATGCCGACCAGAGCAGTTGGGATTACGAGCGCGACGAGCATGGCCGACCATTAACCGATCCGACGATGCAGCATCCACGCTGCGTTTTACAGATCATGCGACACCATTTCGCCCGCTACACGCCGGAAATGGTCGAGAACGTCTGCGGCGTGCCACAGGAACAATGGATGCAGGTCGTTCGCGCTCTCGTCGAAAATTCTGGTCGCGAACGCACCTCTGCTCTGTGTTACGCGGTTGGTTGGACGCAACAATCGAAAGGCGTGCAAATTATTCGCACGGCGGCGATGTTGCAATTGTTGCTGGGCAATATCGGGCGTCCGGGCGGCGGCATTATGGCCCTGCGCGGCCACGCCTCTATCCAGGGATCAACCGATATACCCACGCTCTACGATCTGCTCGCCGGTTACATGCCGCAACCAGCAGCTATGATCGAGGAGCGACCGCAAACGGAGCAGAGCAAGAGCGCAACCACGTGGGGAGAGCGCGTTGATCAAAAGACCAATGTCCTCTCTCAACAGACACTGAAGGAGTATATCGAGACATCGGGGACCAAAACCGGCTGGTGGGCCAACTTCCCCGCGTATATCGTCAGTCTGCTCAAAGCCTGGTATGGCGAAGCGATCCACGAGGAGGGCAGCGATTCCTGCTATCCCTGGCTGGCAAAAGTCACAGGCGACCATTCGCATCTCGTCACCAGCTACGCCATGCTGGATGGTAAGGTCAAAGGCTACTTCCTCTTTGGACAAAATCCAGCTGCTGGCAGCACGAACGCAAGAATGCAGCGCAAGGCGCTGGAACAGCTTGATTGGATGGTGGTACGCGACCTCTACGAGGTGGAATCGGCGGCGTTCTGGTACAAGGGACCGGAGCCGGTCAATCCACGCGAAATCAAGACGGAGATCTTCCTGCTACCCGCCGCCGCCTCGACGGAGAAAGAGGGATCGTTCACCAATACCGGGCGCATGTTACAGTGGCGCGACAAAGCGGTTGATCCTCCCGACGATGCCCGCTCGGATCTCTGGTTCGTCTATCACCTCGGCAAACGGCTGAAGGCGCTTTACGCTGATAGCAAAGAGGCGAAAGATCGACCAATTCAGGCGCTCACCTGGGACTACGAACGCAAGGAACCGGAGCCGGGATCGCGCCTGCTCGATGATCCCGACGCCCAACTCGTCCTCAAAGAGATCAACGGCTATTATGTCTACGAATCGATTGAGGGCAGTTCCGATGGTCAGCGGACAAAGCAACCTCGCTCGCTGCGAGCAGCGAAACACGTGCCGGGCTTTGCCGTGCTGAAAGACGACGGCAGCACCGCTTGTGGCTCCTGGATCTATAGCGGCGTTTATCCCGAACCCGGCAACAATCGGGCAGCGTCGCGCATCTCCGACGACTATACGAATTTGCAATGGGGTTATGCGTGGCCCGCCAATCGACGTATCCTCTATAATCGGGCATCGGCAGATCCGCAGGGGCGTCCCTGGTCGGAGCGCAAGAAGTATGTCTGGTGGGATGAAGAGCAGCAAAAATGGACCGGCTATGATATCCCTGATTTTCCGCTCAACAAGCCGCCCGACTATACACCACCACCCGGCGCAACCGGCATGGATGCCATTGCGGGCAGCGATCCGTTTATTATGAAACCGGATGGGCGCGGCTGGCTCTTTGCGCCCAAAGGACTCAAGGATGGTCCGCTCCCGGCACACTATGAACCTGCCGAGGCTCCCGTGCATAACGAACTCTATGGGCAACAAAGCAACCCGGCGGCTAAATACTTCCGGGATCGGCGCGATAACCGTCTGGCTGTAGTGGGAGACGAGCAGTATCCCGTCGTGATTACGACCTATCGGCTCACCGAACACCATGTCAGCGGCCCAATGACGCGCTGGATGCCCTGGCTCAATACGTTACAACCGCAACTGTTTGCCGAACTCAGCCCCGAACTGGCAGCAGAGTATCACATCAAGCATGGCGGCTGGATGGTGATTCGTACGCCGCGCGGAGCAATCGAGGCGCGGGCGATGGTCACGAGGCGTATGCGACCGCTTCAGGTGAAGGGCAAGGTGGTGCATCAGATCGGCATGCCGTTCCACTGGGGCTTTCAGGGCAAGAGCACAGGCAACATCACCAACGATCTGGCCCATATGGTGCTGGAACCCAACGTGAGCATCGAAGAGGCCAAAGCATTTCTGTGCAACGTGCGTCCCGGTCGCCTGCACGAAGGAGGAGAATGATGCGGATCGTCCAATCACGATCGCAGCAAGAGGCCAATGGTCACAACGGGGCCGCGCAACTTGGCATCACGGCCCTGACCGAACTGATCGCGCCGCTGCACAAAGAAGAGCCAGCACCGACGCAACCGGCAATGGGCTTCTTCACCGATACCAGTCTGTGCATCGGCTGCAAAGCCTGCGAGGTGGCGTGCCGACAATGGAACCAGCTCCCGGCACCCGAGCCTCAATGGAGCGGCACCAGCTACGACAACACGCGCCAGCTAAGCGCCACCACCTGGCGACACGTGCAGTTTATCGAGCAGATTGGCCGGAGAAGTAAGGAACCAACCGCCCCAGTTCCACTGTTTACGGATCGCGTGGAGGACGCCAGGAGCGACGGGACCATTCCCGCGACGCCTCCTGGCACAGCTCTGCCGTTCTTTAATAGTGATCGCTGGCTGATGCACAGCGATGTCTGTAAACACTGTGCCAACGCGCCCTGCCAGGAGGCTTGCCCGACCGGAGCGATTATTCGCACCGAGTTCGACACGGTGTATGTGCAGCAGGATATCTGCAACGGCTGTGGGTACTGTATCGTCGCCTGCCCCTTTGGCGTCATCGCACGCGACGAGCAGGGAGATCATCTGGCCCACAAATGCACGCTCTGTTACGATCGTCTGAAGGATGGTATGGAGCCAGCCTGTGCCAAAGCATGTCCCACCGACTCGATTGTGTTTGGTGAAGTAGACAAATTGAAAGAGCATGCCCGCGAGCGGCTGGGGTTGTTGCAAGAACGCGGCGTTGGTGAGGCGCGGCTCTATGGGGTAGACGACGACATTCTCGAAGGTGGCTTGCACGCATCGTTCCTGCTGCTGGATGAGCCAGAAGCGTACAACCTGCCGAGCAATCCTCTGCGGCCAATGAACAACATTGCCCCCACCTCCCTGTGGACGATTCTCGCGGCAGCCATTCTTGGCTTCATGGGCATGCTGTTCTTCCGTCGCTAAGAGCCGGGAATGTTTTCTATTCTTTAAAGTAAAAATATATCACTTGAAGGAATACGGGTATGGAACAATATCGATTCGCAAAGGAGCGCCTGCTTCCTTCCATAGTGGAGCGTATTCCGACAATCTGGAATGCGCTCTACCGGCTTCCCACCAGCCAGGAGGGCGCGACCAATCTGATGGAGCGGCTCTCTACGCTGACAACTGGATACACACCTGATCCTGAACAGGAGAGCCAGGAGGCCAGCTATTACGATTACCCGGTGCTCAAACAGCCCTTCTGGAGTTGGGAGATTATCTGGTATTTCTTTCTAGGAGGGCTGGCTGCTGGCTGTTACGTCATCGCCACCATTGCCTCTCTCTTTGGCTCCAAAGAGGATCGGGCCGTAGTACGCACGGGCTACTATCTTTCCCTGCTTGCGCTGCTCCCCTGTCCACTGCTGCTAATTAAGGATCTGGGGCGGCCCGAGCGCTTCCTCAACATGTTGCGCATCTTCAAGGTGAAATCTGCAATGTCAATGGGCATCTGGGGACTGCTCAGCTTCTCACTCTTGAGCGGATTAACAGCTATCATTCAGGCCGCAAGGGATGGGCTGCTAGGCAAATGGTGGGGAGCAAGGCTACTGGCAGCTCTCCCACAAAAACTGCTCGCCCTGCCAGGAAGTGGCTTTGCCTTCTTCGTTGGCGGTTATACAGGGGTATTATTAACGGCAACAAGCGTCCCTCTCTGGTCGCGCAGTAAGCTGCTAGGGGGTATCTTCCTCTCATCGGCCCTTTCCACCAGTACGGCCCTCATTTCAGCGGTCCTACGCATTGCCGGTATTCCTGGGAATACATTGCATAAGTTGGAAAAGATGCAATGGACGGCGCTCTTCGTTGAGATCATCGGGTTGCTGGCATTTTTGCGCAACACCGGTCGGGCTGCTCGTCCGCTGGTTGGCACAGGACCCGATGAGCATGGCCCCACGTTCTGGCGCGTTGAGTTCGGCCTCGGTCTGCTCCTCCCGTGGTTGTTGCAAGGTTTCGCCCTGCTGCTGGGGCGGTCAACAGCAGCAGGACAGCGCAACCGGCAAGGGCGCGGGCTATTGATCTCACTGCTAGTGCTGCTGGGTGGCTACTTTCTCCGCCGCACCATGATCAAAGCTGGCCATGCATCCAGCCGGGATGCGCGTACCACCTTATGGAACGCCAGAAGATAAATGATGTCGTAGTTGCGCGACTGTATCGCGCCTGGGTCACCATCCTCAAAGGTGCCACCA
>JAICIM010000614.1 GCA_025928885.1 Ktedonobacteraceae bacterium
TATGCAATTATTATTGCTGTGCTTGTGGCGCTTATGCTGATCACGGTCATCACCATACGCGAACGTTCCACCCTTTCGGCACAACTCTTAGCACAGGAACAGCCAGTCAAAGAGGCAGCAACAAAACGAGGCTGGCTCTCACGCTCGCTGCTACTGACGATTGTTGGAACGATTGTGGCGGTTGGATTGGCATGGGGAGCAATGTCGCTCTGGAATAGTATGCATCTGGCCGGAGTCGTGATTTCGACCGATGTCCAGCAGGTCGTGCTTGAAGTAGTAGCGACGGTAGGGCTGCTGCGGATGTTCGATTTCAATCCACGTCGCAACCCCGATTTCGCCTGGGTACTGCTCACACGCATGGTTATGATGATGGGCATCTACACCATCCAGACGTTTTTGCAATACTATATGAAAGATGTCGTGGGCGTGACGCATCCAGAAGCGGAGACAACCAACTTTATCATCCTGGTCTCGCTCACCAGCCTGATCAGCGCGTTTGCAGCTGGATGGCTCTCGGACCGCTTCGGACGTAAACGCATAGTCTATATCTCCGGCGGCTTTATGGCCCTGGTTGGACTCATCTTCATTCTCACCCACTCTTTACCAATCGTCCTGGCGGCGGGAGCGATCTTTGGTCTGGGTTATGGAGCCTATCAGAGCGTAGACTGGGCGTTGGTCGCGGATACATTGCCCTCGCATAAGCACTATGCACGCGACATGGGCGTCTGGAATATCTCGATGGCGATCCCACAAATCATCGCCCCCGTTCTCGGCGGTCCGCTCATCGACTACTTCACCCGTAGCGGACAGAGCGTATATGGCTTCCAGATAATCTTTGCGATGTCGATTGTCTACTGTCTGGTCGGGACGGTGACGGTGCGCTATATTCGTGGCGTCACGCGCTAGCCACCACTTCCTCTTCTTCCAGCAAACTGCGGAGGGTGTTGAGCGGCGCACCCGTTCCGTGTTTGCGCAACATCACAATTTCGGCGGCGATGCTCAGTGCGATCTCGTCGGGCGTCTCGGCTCCCAGATCCAGACCGATAGGTGCATGCACCTGCGCCAACCGTTCCGCCGCGATTCCCTCTTTGAGCAGATCTCTAAAGATACGCTTCACCTTGCTGGGGCTGCCAATCATGCCAACATAGCCTGCCCGCGTCTCTAATGCCGCCTGCAACGCATCTTTATCGAGATGGTGGCCACGCGTGACAATCACAATCCAGGTTGCTTCGTCCGGCTCCAACTCCTGAATCGTTTGGGGGATATCGCCAAAGGTAAGCTGGACATTTTTGCCAAAGCTCTGTGGATCTGCCAGATCGCGGCGATCATCAACCACGACAATGCGAAAATCGAGGTTGCTCGCCAGGCTTGCCAGCGATTGCGCGACATAGCCAGCTCCGGCAATGATCAGGCGTGGCTCGGCACGCAGCACTTCAAAAAATAGCTCCAACGTAGCCCCACAACTACCGACAGCCTCGCCCTGGTCGGCATCCAGATGGACATGCGTCATGTACGATTTGCCCTCATGAATCGCATTCAGAGCCTCCTGCGCCACTTTGCTATCGGTGCGCGGTCCGCCCAGGCTACCATATGTGCTGCCATCGACACGCACCAGAATCTTGCTCCCCACGCCACATGGAGCCGATCCCATAGTTTTGACGACGGTTGCAACGACAATTCTCTCACCTCGTTGTAATGCCGCCTGAATCTCGTTGTACATAGCTGTGGTGTTCATGTTTAAATTTCCTCTATGTGCATATACTACTCAGTCATTGAGTAATTCATCATGCTTTATTACAACAGCAAGAAGCATACAGAATATTCCACGATCCGGGATCATTATTTCCCCTTTAGACTTGACAGTCAGCAAGCAGAGGACGTATAGCTACAAAGAGCATTTATGAATTTTCCTTTTCAAAGGTAGGAAGTATATCGCTGATGTCTTACACACCTCTCTCTACCGGCATTCATGTTGATTCATCGCGCCGCCTCTGGGCTATGGTAACGGCTCAGAGTACGTATGCCTTTGGCGTGACCAATGATGGTCTGCTCATGCATCTCCATTGGGGGCCGCGTCTGGTTTCGCTTGCTGACTTACCATCTGCCATCCTCAAACCGGAGCGCTCCTCACAGGAGCCAGCGCTGTCGCAGGCAACAGAAGAGTATCCTCCCTTCGGTGGGTTGCGCTATGGAGAAACCGCCGCGAAAGTCACGTTTGCAGACGGGACGCGCGAACTTGATCTGCGCTTTGCCACGGCTGAAGTAACGGAGCGCGATGGTCTGCCCGCGCTCATTGTGACGCTGCGAGATGCCGCTTACCCGTTAACAGTGCAGCTTTGCTATAAAGTTGATGTGGAGAACGATTTGATTATTCGCTCGGCTACCTTCGCATCTGAAGCGAACGAGACGCTACGGATCGAGCGGGCATTTTCCGCCGTCTGGCACCTGCCACGTCAATATGCGCCGCGCACCCTCACCACGCTTGCGGGCCAGTGGCTTGGCGAGACTCGTTTGCAACAACGGCCTCTCGTCGCTGGAACGGCCCTGATCGAATCGCGCCGGGGCATCACTGGCGCAACGGCTAATCCCTGGTTCGCTATCGAAAGCACGTTTGAAACTACTACTGAAACTTATTTCGGCGCACTGGCATGGAGCGGCAACTGGGTTATTCGCGCCACAACCGATATCATGGGGACTACAGCGGTCGCGGGCGGCATTCACGAGCATGATTTTACCTGGCTTTTGCAGAGCGGCGAGAGCTTTACCACCCCTGAGTTTGTGGCAGGCTTTGCGCAGGACGGCCTGAACGGGGCGAGACGCCGCCTCCATCACTATACCCGCGAACAGGTGCTGCCGAAACCACAGGTGCTCCAGCCACGCCCGGTCCTCTACAATTCGTGGGAAGCCACCTTTTTCGACGTGACCGAGGAGGGACAGCGCAAACTGGCTGAACGGGCCGCACGATTAGGCGTGGAGCTATTTGTCGTGGACGATGGCTGGTTCCCGGCACGCGTCAACGATCATGCCGGGCTGGGGGATTGGCGGCCCGATCCTGTGAAATTCCCACACGGCCTGAAACCGCTGTCGGAGTATGTGAAGAGCCTGGGCATGCAGTTCGGGCTATGGGTCGAGCCGGAAATGGTAAATGCCGATAGTGACCTCTACCGTGCGCATCCCGACTGGATCTACCACTTCCCGAGGCGGCCACGCAGCGAGGCCCGCAACCAGCTTGTGCTCAATATGGCCCGCACCGATGTGCAGGCATATCTCATTGAGGTGCTGGATAAACTGGTAGCAGAAAATGGCATTGACTTCTTGAAGTGGGACATGAACCGCCCGATCAGCGAGCCGGGCTGGTCGGATGAGATAGAGCGCGGCGGCGAGGCCCGCGAGATCTGGGTACGCCATGCGCTGGGCGTCTACGCGGTGATGGATGCTTTACGCGCCAGCCACCCCGATCTGGTCATCGAATCCTGCTCCAGCGGTGGGAGCCGGGCCGATCTGGGCATTCTGCGCCGCACCGATCAGATCTGGACCAGCGACAATACCCATCCCGAAGCGCGGCTCTTCATTCAAGAGGGCTTCTCGCTGGTCTTCCCGGCACGCGTCATGGTTGCCTGGGTAACGGACCAGGGGCGCGGACTGCTCCCGGTGGCCTACCGCTGTCACGTCTCTATGCTCGGCACGCTGGGCATTGGTGGCAATCTGGTCCATTGGAGCGATGCAGAAATGGATGAGGTGGCGAACTGGATCGCCATCTATAAAGAGATTCGTCCACTCGTTCAGGATGGCGATCAATACTGGTTGCTCTCCCCGCATGCAACACATGGAGAGGTCGCGGCTGTAGAATATGTGACGGCAGAAGAGGCGGTCGTCTTTGCCTTCCGTCGCGCCGATCTCTTCGGGGAGTTGTTGCCTCGCCTGCGCCTGCTCAAGTTACAACCAGAAGCGAATTACCGCATTGAGGTTCTGGGGCAAAACGACAGCGCAAGCTATGCAGCCAGCGGAGCAGCGCTGATGAGCTATGGCTTATCACTCCCTTTGAAGCGCGGCCCCTTTGCCAGCTGTATTGTGCGATTGAGAAAACAGTAGTTCAACGCGGCCACATGCTAAATTTTAACAAAATACGCTAGTAATGTGTGTTCGTCGTTGCGCGACTGTATCGCACCTGGTCCACCATCTGCAATGGGGCTACCAGCGCAATACAGTCGCGCAA
>JAICIM010000729.1 GCA_025928885.1 Ktedonobacteraceae bacterium
GACTTTAATTCACCGATCAGTCCATTGAGCAGCGCCCATATTTATGTGGTGCAAAATGGCGCACTGGTTGATATCAGTGCGGCTCCCGGACATATCTCAGGGGCAAATCAGCGTCAACTGGAGGTGGCGCTGAAAGATCCGGCATCGCAGCCACAGGGCAGCTACGAGATCAAATGGACGGCAGTTGCCAACGCGGACGGACACAGCACTGATGGTCTGATCGGCTTTAACGTTGGCTACTCCAGCACCGGGCTAGCAGGCACGCCCACGCTGGGACCATCGACCAGCAATAAGCTGGAGGGACCGGGCGGGGCGCGTACCTTCGATTTTGCCAACGCCCTCAGCGTGGCCTGGGACTGGCTCACGTTGCTGGCGCTGACGTTCTGGATCGGCCTGCTTGTAATGGAGCGGCTCGTTCTCTTCCCGCTCGATCGGACGCAAGCACTCTTAGAGCGGGCGCGTAAACAGACGCTCTCTTTGCAAAACCTCTGCCTGATCGTACTGCTATTCGGCGAAATCACGCTGCTTATCCTGCGAGCCAGCCGGATGAGCATGATACAGGAGGCAACGTTCAATCCACAGGCGGTGCTGCAATTGCTGCTTCAGACAAATTACGGCCTGCTCTGGCTCTTCCGCTGCCTCATCATCGTGCTGTCCCTGGTGCTCTTGCGGCTGAGCAATCGCGTGACACCGGCAGCCTATGCATCAATGCTACCCGCTACTGCCACACAGGCGCAGCGAGTCCTGACGCGAACCGGCTCTCTGCACCCCCGCATCACGCAGGAGACGGCCCCCAATCTCACTAAAGTCGCTATCAGAGAGGGGATAGACCGCGATCAGATTCCGACCTCGCACTCGACCTCGACGACGCTGGTGCTGGCCCAACGCTACACGCCGCTCTGGCTGCTGATTGCCGGGGTGATCCTTATGACGCGCGTCCTTTCGGGAGATGCCGCGCAGGTCTTACAGCCCCACTTCAGCGCCATCACCTTTGACTGGCTCTATCGGGTCGCGCAGGGCATCTGGTTTGGTGGCCTGGCCTATATGGGCTACGTGCTACTGCCACTGCTGTCGGCGCTCGACCGTGAGCACCACGCTGAAACGCTCGTAGCGCTCCAGCGGCGCTTCCGGCCCTTTCACCTCGCCAGTATGGGACTGCTAGCGATCTGTTTCCTCTTCCTCAGCGAGGCCAGCATCCACAACCCGCAACAACTGCTCACCGACGCCTATGGCCGAGCGTTGCTTGTACAGTTGCTCCTGTTGCTGGCGATCAGCGTACTGGGCTGCTACACGGTCTTTTTCCTGATGCCTCGCATCTCTCGTCAGGCACTCTTGCTGCCAGTGGTCGGTGTGGATGTACCAGCGCGGCGCACACGCCAGTTCGCATTGGAAGATACCGGACGCCATTTTAAATGGGTCGTCCTGGTGCAATCGTGGCTGGGAGCTGGCGTCCTCTTCTGCGCAGCCTTGCTGGCCTTTTACTCGCCTCCCATCGTATTCCCCGATGTCAATTACAACAATCAGGTTACACAGCAAACTACGAGCCAGTCGAACACACAAACGCAGCAAGCGGGGGGTCTCGCGGCAACGCTCCAACTGCTGCCGGGCAAGGCCATGCAACTCAACGTTGTTACCCTGGCTATTCAAGATAGCAGCGGCCAGCCCGTGACCGATGCCGAGGTCAAAATGACAACCAACATGCAGGTGATGAATATGGGTATCACCAACACCACCATCAAAGGCGGCAATGTGGTCTATAGTACAGCATTTGAGAAGAACGTTTTCTCGATGAGCGGCGTCTGGGATATCAACGTCTCTATTCAACGGCCCAATCAACCCGCCGTGCAGATGCAATTTAAGGTAAATATTACATAAAGAGCTGAGGATAACATTTACATTCGCTCCAAACTCTTGTATGCTATGGATGGTGTACAGCATATCTTCTTATGTATTGTTATTTCCCCCTGGAAGGAACCCGAGAGATGTCAAATCACGCAGAAGAGACGCATACATACGTCCTGAACCCTGAAAGCTCGACAGAGATGGCTCGCCTGCTTGAACAGGATCGCTATGCGAATCAGAACATGGGAGGGGTATTCGTCGGATTATCGACCAGCGATATTACTGGCCTGCATAACGTCCTGGACCTTGCCTGTGGACCCGGTGGCTGGGTCCTCGATGTGGCTTTTGAAAATCCTACTATCTCAGTCACAGGCGGCGATATCAGCCGCATCATGATCGACTACGCCATCGCACGAGCTAGAACGCAGAAGCTTACCAATACCTCATTCAAGGTTTTAGATATCACCAAACCGCTTAATTTTCCCGATGCCAGCTTCGATCTGGTCAACACTCGCCTCCTCCTGGGTGTCCTGCGCCGGGAAGCCTGGCCCCCCTTTATTGCAGAGTGTACACGTGTGCTACGCCCGGGCGGCATTCTGCGGCTGATGGAACCTACGGATCTGGGCATTACGAATAGCCCGGCTCAGGAACGCCTGAATGCCCTGTTTACCAAAGCACTCTGGGTGGCGGGCTACGGATTTTCACCTGACGGCAATACACTGGGAATGACAACAATGGTCCCCCGGCTCCTCTACAAGGCTGGCTATCAGCATCTCAGGTATCATTCTCACGCCCAGTGGAACGGAATCGAGGTCAAAGAGGAGATCAACTACCATCGCAACGCAGAGGTAATCTTTCAAACGATCCAACCATTCCTCGTGCAGACGAAAGTGGCCACTCAAGAGGAAGTGCAGAACCTCTTCCAGCAAATGCTCATAGAGATTAACCAGGATGACTTTTGCGGGATGTACAATAGCGTCATCATGACGGGGTACAAGCCAGAATAAGCTCTTAACCGTATGTCGTAGTTGCGCGACTTTATCGCGCCGGGGTGTTTATGTGGATGGTGAGCGGCGCGATAAAGTCGCGC
>JAICIM010000705.1 GCA_025928885.1 Ktedonobacteraceae bacterium
AGATCGCGCCGCGACCACATAATCTCGGCCACTACACCATCGAAGCCTGCTATACCTCGCAGTTTGCCCAGCATCTTCGCGCGATCAGCAATCTTTCTCTTGGCCCAACGCAGATGCGCTATCCTGCCGCAGTAATGATCAATATCCTGGGGACGCGCAACGGCCCCGCCGATCCCTACTGGCTCGACGAGTACGACTCGGAGCATGTTTATGTCCATATCTACGGCAAGCGAGAGACGAAGATCGATCGCAAGATGGGACATATCACGGCGGTTGGCGACGATCTTGTCAGTGTGTATGAACAGGCAAAGGAGGCGAGAGCCGCGCTCTCGATATAAATAGTTATGTCGCAAGATGAAGAGGCAGTCAGGGCAGCTTTGACGACAGAACACGGCGTACTGGTCTCGCCAGAAGGCGTGGGAACAACAGCTGGCGGTGAGCCAAAGGTGCTGGTCACGATGGGCAGCGATTCGGACCTGCCACTGATGATGAAGGCGGTCAATACGCTGCGCAACGAATTTGGCATCCCCTGTCTGGTCCAGATCAACTCGGTGCATCGCGATCTACGCGCAGCCATCAAGCATATCGAGCATCTCCCCGCATCGGTGCAGGTAATTATCGCCTGTGCGGGTGGCGCGGCCCATCTGCCGGGCAATATCGCCGATCTGCGTGCGGACCTGCCCGTGATTGGCGTGCCACGCGATCTGGGAGCGCTCAAAGGGATCGATGCGCTGCTCTCAATGGTACAGATGCCGGAGGGAGCGCCAGTCGCGGTGATGGCAATCGGCGACGCGGGGGCCGTCAACGCCGCCATTCACGCCGCGAAAGAGCTGGCGATTGCCGATCCCGCCATTAAAGAGCGCTTGCTGGCATATGCGGAGAAACGCAAGGGGAAGGTGCAGAAACAGAACGAAGGTTTAGAAAAGAAGGTTCAGGGATTTTACAGCTAACTCGACGAACATGCTGCTCTCTGATATAATGAAACCGGCAAGGTTGTAGAACACTAGTTTCAACGGAGTAAGCCATGAAAGATCGCCTCGTTTCGCCCCAGATCAGCGAAGAGGAACAATTTATTGAAACCAGCCTGCGTCCCCGACACCTTGAGGAATATATCGGTCAGGAGAAGATCAAGGGGAACCTGAGCATTTTGTTGGAAGCAGCACGTCGTCGTAGTGAACCGGTCGATCATGTCTTGCTCTACGGCCCTCCGGGATTGGGTAAGACCACGCTCTGCAATATCATTGCCGCCGAAATGGGTGTGAGCCTGAAAACCACGTCCGGTCCCGCCATCGAGCATGCCGGTGATCTCGCATCAATCCTCACCGCGCTACAAGAGGGCGAGGTGCTGTTTATCGACGAGATTCACCGCCTGGCACGCGCCGTTGAAGAGCGGCTCTATTCGGCGATGGAAGATTTCGCGATCGACGTAATGATCGGCAAAGGGCCGGGCGCACGCTCGTTGCGGCTCACCCTGCCACCATTCACCGTCGTTGGCGCAACCACGCGCGTCGGCTCACTGACAGCCCCATTGCGCGACCGCTTCGGCGCGATCTATCGCATGGAATATTACGACCACGAATCGCTCAATAAGATCGTGCGGCGCTCAGCTGCTATCCTCAAAGTGCCAGCGGAAGAAGAGGGCATCATAGAGATCGGTAGCCGCGCTCGTGGCACGCCGCGTATCGTCAACCGCCTGCTCAAACGCGTGCGCGACTATGCGCAGGTACGTGCGGACGGTGTGATTACAAAGGAAGTGGCGCAACTGGCGCTCGATGCGATGGAGGTTGACGAGCTGGGTCTGGACCAGACCGACCGCCATATGTTGCTAACCATTATTCAGAAGTTCAACGGCGGTCCGGTGGGCCTCGATACGCTTGCAGCCAGCACCAGCGAAGATCCCGAAACGATTGAAGATGTTTACGAGCCATACCTGCTGCAACTTGGCTTCATTGCCCGCACCCCGCGCGGTCGCGTTGCCATGAAGGCAGCCTATGAGCATCTCAAGCTGATACCAACAGATGGAGAGGGCGGACCCAATTTGTGGATAACTCCTTAAACATACCTGACGATTTAAAGATCAGCGATTTTGATTATGACCTGCCGCAAGAACTGATTGCGCAGACACCGATAGAGCCGCGCGATGCCTCCCGCCTGCTGGTGGTGCATCGCACAACCGGCAAACTGGAGCATCGCCATTTTCGCGATATCGGCGACTATCTCCAACCCGGCGACCTCCTGATCGCCAATCAGAGCCGCGTCATTCCTGCCCGTCTGCTCGGTCACCGCGCCGAAACGGGCGGCGCAGTCGAGGTACTGCTACTGAGCGAGCGCACCGATAAGGGCCGTGACTACTGGGAAGCGCTGGTGCGCCCCGGTCGCCGCCTGCGCACAGGATCGCGCATCACCTTTGCCGATGAGACGCAGACCGTTTGCCTGGAGGCTGAAATCATCGAGTACACGGAGGCGGGCGGGCGCGTGCTGCGCTTCTCCGTGCCGGGCCAGGACACCACCACAAGCGATGATCCCTATAGCGTTCTGACCGTGCGCCAGCTTATCGACAAACTGGGTAACATGCCGCTGCCTCCCTATATCCATGAGAAGCTGAACGATCCCGAGCGCTATCAGACCGTCTATGCCCGCATCACCGGCTCAGCAGCGGCCCCCACTGCTGGTCTGCACTTCACCCCTCAATTGCTTGATCAGTTGCGTGCTAAGGGCGTGCGCGTTGGCTTTGTGACGCTACATGTGGGGCTGGATACGTTTCGGCCCGTCGAGAGCGAGAACGTCAGCGAACACAAAATGCACAGCGAAGAGATCTTTCTCGACGCTCCCACCGCCGAACTGATCAACGAGACGCGCAAAGCCGGTGGGCGCGTGATCGCCGTTGGCACCACCTCTGTACGCACATTGGAGAGCGTGGCAAGCCTGCACGATGGGCGAATCGAACCATATCAGGGGGCGACGCGCCTGTTTATCACGCCGGGCTATCGCTATCAGGCCGTGGATGCCATGATTACCAACTTCCACCTGCCGCGCTCCACGCTGCTGCTGCTCGTCAGCGCCTTCATGAGCAAACAACTGATGGAAGAGGTCTATCAGGAGGCGATTCGCGAACGTTATCGCTTCTTCAGCTTTGGCGATGCGATGCTCTTACTGTAGCATTAACATGACTGTCGTAGTTGCGCGACTTTACCGCGCCTGTTTCCCCATTCACAAAGGGGCCACCAGCGCGATAAAGTC
>JAICIM010000306.1 GCA_025928885.1 Ktedonobacteraceae bacterium
CACACACCCCCAACCCCCCCCCGGCGCCAACGACACTTGAGGGCGAGGAATGGCTCTGGCGCGGGTCAGCAGCCATTCCAGCGGTTCCAGCACCGCAAGCGCCCCCTCCTTCTCAACGCCTCCCTCCAACGCCTCGCAGGAAAAGTAGCGCACATGCTCGAAATGCGATTCGAGGTCACGCACCAGATTGTCCAATCCATGCGCACAGAGAAAGGCCCGCGCCAATTGATGCATCGCCTCCGCAGAACTGACCGAGGCATCCTGCTGCATCAATGCCATACGTGCCGCACTCCCCAGTTCGTCGTCAAGCTGTGGCTGGTTGGCCTTCGTTATCACTACCGCGATTGACTGCCGATAGCGTCTTCCTCTGTGTAGACCGACAAAGATTTCAAACAGCTCCATCATATGCTCATAGATCTGCATCACCGGCAATGCCCCCGCCGACACCAGCGCACCGGCATCGATACACAACAACACCCCGTGCGCATAGCGATAATATTCCTGCCTGCCCGCATATTCGCTGGCGGTAAAGACCTTCCCGATCGGATCATAGAGATAGATGAGTCGGGAAGCGGAGAAGCGCGAGGGCTGCGCATGCAACACATATGGCTCCGGCACGGTCGTGGTTACAGGTGTCAGCGTTCGGCCATGTTGCAACTGATCGATCGCCAGCTTCACCTGTTTCTCCTGCTCCTGATCGGCAAATTTCAAGCGATACCATTCGCGGTACTTCTCGCTCAAGGCTCCCAGCGCCTGCACAATATAGGAGGTCTTGCCAGCTGAGGAGGCTCCGACCAGGGCAATATGCACGCTGGCACCGCGTCCGATCGCGCCGCCAAGAGGATGCTCACAGGAAGGACAGAGCCGTCCCAGGCGTTTGCGCCCCAGCATATCCAGTGTGGGCAACAGGTGCCGACACGACCGACAGCGATGCGTCAGAATACCGTAGAGATCTGGACGCAGACGCGCATGTTTCGTCTTGCACGTCGGGCAGACATAGACAGGTCGGGCGATCGGTTGATAGCAGTAAGGACAGGGAACGAAATAATAATGCAACACATTCCAGCTGAGACGCAACGGCACCACCAGTCCCAGGATGAGCAGCAGCATGATAGCCCAGACCGCTAGCAGCAGCGCGTGAATGGCAACAAACAGGAGCGCCACCAGGGCCGCAATCACGTATTGGATGCGAGCCGCGATCTGCAAGCCGAGCATCGCCAGCCACGCAAATGGGGCCAGCCAGGGACGCGACCAGGCGGTGTATTGTGCAGTCTCATATGCCTCCAGCCAGCGCAACGCACTATAATGGACGCGGGCTGGCAACTCTTGGGCCACATAGCCAATAACCCGCCAACCTGCGTCAAGGGGAAACATCTTGCGTGCTGGTTCAGTGGCAACCGGCACCGGATACAACCTCTCTTCCTCAACCAGCGCATCATAAAACGTCCAGATCACCAGCATGAGGCTGCGACAAATCCCGCCAAGTACTATAAGAAGAGGGACAGCCACCAGCACAGCTGCGATGCACTCGCTAATGAAGAGGAAGCGCTCCATACCCAGTTCCCCTACTCTTGAAAATGGCCCTGAAGCCAATCAGGATCATCGTTCATACGTTCACGTACATAGAGTGCCAGTTGATCCAATCGCTCATCGATCTTGAGCGCTGACACATCATCCAGTGCGAACGTCGTTGCAAAGAGCGTGAGCAAGATGCTCTCATAGAGATCAGGCTGGGCCGCCATGACAGCCAGATCCGCGTAGGGCGACGGCTCGACGGGACTGCTGCGCCCGCGCACAGCATCCAGCAGAAAAATCGAGGTGTCATCCTCCCATGCCGCACTCCGGGCCGCATCTGCCCCAACGATCAAAAAGGGGGCCTGACGTGGATCATGATGATATGTCGCAAAGGTCAGGAGCGGTCGATACGCCGGGGGCAGCAGGCAACTGACCGCCGCCACCCAGAGCGCCACATGCTCATCGCTATCGCAGATCACAATACGCCACAGCTTCCGCTGGCTCTGCACCACCGCACACAACAGGCGATAGAGCAGCGTGCGCCTCTGTTCTCCGACTACAAAGGCCCAGACATCCTCCAGATCGAGTGCTGGCTCCTCGTCCTCCAATGCAAGCAAAGGGAGAGAGGCAAGCTCTTCGCGCTCGATCAGATCGCGCTCACACCAGAAGACACTCTTCCAGAAGAAGCCGGGCGGCACGCTGGTAAAGAGGTCTTGCTTCAGCACCACCGCATGGGCGAAAAAATTGCCGGGCCGACCATACTCATCGCGGCCACACGAGCGGCTACAGAGCAAGATACACTCGTCCGGCCCCTTATACGCATAACGGAGCGCAATCGGGTGCGTCTCTACCCGCTGGATATCCAGGCTTGTGGGAACGCGATAGGCGATCAGGCGGGCAATCGTCTCCTGAAGCTGTGGCGGCAACCCGGGCGACATCGCCTTGACCTGAAATCCGGCCCGACCCGAGCGCTGATCCACATACGACGTGTAATAATATTGACGCCCGCTCATCAACTGCTCCGTTTCTTTCCGCGTATGAGTCCAAATTGCTGCAATATCCAGAGAAACGGATCTTCCACCCGCAACGGACTGATGGCCGAGAGGCGATTGTTCTGATCCGGCTGCTCTCCCAGCGACGAGACCCCGAAATAGGTATAACGCCCAAAATTGCTCTGGATAATATTGCAGAAGTTCGGATTGAGCCACAGCGAGAGATAGGTCAGAATTTCGCTATGCACCGATTGCACATCGTCCAGATCAAGATAGCCATTGTGGTTCCCGGGATGATGAAACTCCGATCCCGGCTCCAGCAGCGTAAAGAGCGTATCGATCTTGGACAGGGTAAAGGCGACGGGAACTTTCACTTTTTGCGTCACCCGCAGCCGATGTTCTCGCTCAAAGAGGTCGCGCAGCCGTCCCACAATATATTCGGGCGACGCCTTGAGGTCCGCCGCCGGGACATTGGCGCTGGTGGCGAGTTGCTGGCGAACGCTGGGGATCTGCAACGGATCGAGCAGAAAGATAATGCCATCGGCGTAGGTGATATAGCGATTCTGCAACGCCATCGTCGTGAGCGAACTCATATCCTCGCCCGCCGAGTCAAAGAAACTCAGGTTCAACACGCGCCTGTAGCCCCTACCGCTGCCACTGCCATTAAAGGTGAGGCGAAAGATCAGTGGCGACTTGATCTCTGGATCGATCTGCGCCGGACGGCTGGGTTGGAGCACCGTCTTGCGCACAAAGAGCGGCGTGTAGAAATCGCGCTCCCAGCGCTCCTGCGTCTGATCGCCCAGCATGCGGACGGTAAAACCAAAGTTTTTGCCCACATCGTTTTGCAGCCGCGTAATCAGCGAGGCGATATAATGCGTCTTGCCGGTTGCACGCCCGCCGATAATGGCGATAATGCGCTGATCGACCTGCCCGACATCGTGCGGCAACTCAAAATGGCAATAGGGACAGAGCTTTGTGTGGCTCACCATCCTGCATGCATCGCACAGCGCCTCGTGGGGAACACCGCTCAGCCCAACCTTGCCAGGCAGCAAGACGCGTCCCTTGACCACGGCCTCGGTTCCACGTGCATCAGCATAGATGGGATCGACCTCGCGCCCCTTACAGGTCGGAGACAGGCAACGAAAGCGCATCGCACGCAGCGCGAAGTCATGAAAACAAAACGGGCATACCGTTTTCCGCGTCCATCCGATCATCAACTTAGCCTCATCAATTGCTCACCGGGATGGTGAACGATCCATTCACTATACAACGCTTCGTCTTCCAGAAACAGCTTGCCAAACGTTCCCCTCGCCAGCGAATACGACGATAGCTCCACCTGCATGCTGCCCCTGACCTGCTCATCGGCCTCGATCCGCTGAAACGGGTCGCCATCGCTTTTTCGCAACGGCAATCCCCCTTGTTTGCAGATAAGCAAGAGCGCCGGCAGCGGCCCGGGTGGATCGATGACGATCTGTAACACGCGCCGCTTTTGCCACAACGTCGCCTGCTTGATCGCGTAGGTGATCGTTATCTGACTGGAAAGGCGCACGGCGAGGCGCACCCCTTCCGCCACTACTTTCTGCTCGTGCAATTGCATAGTTGCCGAAACGAGCAGAAAGCAATCGCGGGTGGTCGTGCGAGGTAGATCATAATAGCCGCGCCGCTCATATTCTGAGCGGCTCACCACACAGGTTGACGTTTTCGCATCATAGTGCTGAAACTCGGGCTGGGTGCTATATGAGAGCAACACTTCCTGGCACTGCTCCGGCCACTGCCAGCGCAGCCGCAACACCGAACTGAGCTGTTGATAGTGCAGACTGCCAACCCGCTCAAGGCAGCAATATGAGTGCGACCGGCCCCTGCACGCCATCTGCTGCACAATAATCACAGGCGTATACCAGGCCAGCTCTCTCGTGCGCCAGCTATCGAGCGCGTAGTTGCCGCGATCATTGAGCAGCACGCCAGCCTTTTCCAGCTCTGTGAGCGGCACCATCTTCTCCTGCGGTGGCATCTCCTTCGCCGTGCGCAAAATCGCCACGGCTCCGCTGCCAACCGGCCACCAGTCGATTCGCACCATGCGCTGCTCGTTGACGGACACCTCGCGAATCGCCAGCGTCTCCAGGCGCTCCCGCACCTCCTGTTTCGCCTGATGGAGGGTCAGAGCGAGGCGTTGTACCTCCATGCGATAGCTCTTGATCTGTAAAGAGCGCGAATCGGGCGTTCCAGGTTGCCATGCCTGCTCGACCTGTTGCAACAGATCAGTGGCCCGTTCGCTATCCCCTATCGTCAGCACCTCGCGCAGTTCTTCCAACAAGCGATCCACCAGGACGCGATTGCCGACCGCAAAGCCGCACTGTCCACAGGTCGCCGCCTCCGATGAGACCAGCACACCACAGCGCGGACAATCCACCATCAGCACGAAGCGACAGGAGCTACAGAGGCGCTGCCCCGCAGCATTGGCATGCCTGCAATTCGGGCAGATAACCTGCTGTTCGCCTCCCGAAGATGCAGGCAACGTGATAATCCACTTGCGCTGGCGAGCATGTTCCTTCAGCTTCGCCAGCGCCTCCTGCTCCTGCCATCCCTGACGCCGGGTGTGTTCTAGATAGAGCGTCACCTGCTTCGGATGTAGCTCCTCATCAAGCGAGCGCTCCATCGCCGCATCCAGCTCTGCCAGCAAGCGATCCAGCGCCTCCAACTTGAGATGGGCGTCGTAGCGACGACGTGTCTCATCCGATTGAAAAATGTCGCGTGCTAATCCGGCCAGTTCGATCCGAGCCGTGACCTCGGCGGTGGGTGGTAAGCGGACAAGCTGGGTATAGAAGCTCTCAGCTGCCCGGCACAATTCGGCGGTCGCGGTCTGCAGCGGACACTGAAGCAGATCATACAACGTGCTTTTCCGCAAAAACTGAAGCAGACTGGCGATGCGCTTTGCGATCGAGGCATCGAGAACTGGTTGACTCTCAGTGCTGGCGGGTGCCTTTATCTCAACCTGAATGCGGTTGCGTATCTCCTGGGGCGAGAGCAGCTGTTGAAAGGTGACAATAAATTTCTTGACCTCTTCTTCCGTCGCCGTCTCCCTGGCATTGAGAAACGCCAGTTGCTTCTCAAACTGCTCGAATTCATGGCGACGAACTGAGGCCAGTTCGAGGCGAGCCGCCCGCGCCTCCTGCATGCGCAGCTTCGGATCAGCCATCACTTCCTGAATCTTAGGGATCAGAGCCAGGTTTTGCTTTGCCGCCAGCGCCTTCTTCGCAACGCCCGCACTTTGTCGGCTCCACTCGTTGCGCTTCTTTTTCAAGACCTGCTCAAATACGGCCTGATCCCAGGCCGTATCTGGCTGCAAATCCAGTAACAGAAAAAAATTGGGGCGCGATACTGTACTGCTCATGCGCAGAAGCCCTTTACAAGATGGTGATCTTTGAACTACGTGCCTTCGCCTCCTGCACCTCTTCAGCCGTGATTCCTCCTCGCGCCTCAAAGGTAGCATCTGAGGTGGCACCGCTCTTAGGTTCGCGCCCGGTCACGTGCAAAATCCCCTGTCGATCAAGCTCAAAGGTGACCTCAATAGGGGCATTGGCTGGCAGTCCTGGCGGAAGCGGCAGGATGATCTTGCCCAGTTCCTCCAACTCCTGGAACTCCTCCAGTTCGACGATCTCGCTCTCCTGCCCGTTCTCGATAATGCGCAGCTCGACGATCTCCTGATCCGCCTCCAGAGTGCCATAGGTATGCATGCGAAAGGCGGGCAAGGGATCGTTGACCAGGACCAGATTTTCGGCCACCTCGCGCTCTCGTGAGGTCTGGAAATCGATGGTGACGATGACGCCAAAGCTATGACTGGTGACGTTGGTAATCTCGGTACTGGCCAGCTTCTCCACGGCCTCATCGGGCAGACCAAGCGCACGCGCAATCTCCAGATGCGCCTGTTTCGCATTCATAGCCTGTTCCGTTGCCGCAGCGCCAGCAGGAACGGCCTGCCTCTCTTTGAGGAGATGCTGATTGAGCAGCAACTTCTGCCCATACATGGCCGCGCCCCTGGCAACAGCCTCATCCGGCTCGAAAATACGCAGCGCCAGGCCCAGTTCACGTTCCAGGCGAGCGGAGATCTGAGGCATGCGCGTGGAACCGCCAACCAGCAGAACCAGATCGAAATTGGTATACCCACGCTTCCTCGCCTCATCCATCGTCATCTTGGTGAACAGGGTGGTGCGATCGAGCAGGCCAGCCGTCAACTCATCGAACTTATCGCGCGTCAACATCACTTTGACCGTCTTGCCGTTATGCGTGACCACTACTTTTGTCGATTTGCGAGCCGTGAGCGAACGCTTGGCCCGCTCCGCCTTGAGCCAGAGATCTTGCAGCGTCTCCGGTGAGTCGGTCGGATCTTCCAACGAACTGGTCTCAGCCTGCCACTGCTGTGCCAGATAGCCCACGATTGCCTCGTCCCAGTTGCGCCCTCCCAGCGTATGATCGCCTCCGGTGGCAATCACGGAGATCTTCGAGCCTTTGATCTCAATGATAGTAATATCAAAAGTGCCACCGCCCAGATCGTAGACCAGCACCACCTGATTCTCTTCGCTCTGCAAGCCATACGTAATTGCTGCTGCCGTTGGCTCATTGATGATCTCATGCACCGTCAGGCCGGCTATCTCGCCAGCACGCACGGTCGCCTCACGTTGAGCGATGCCGAAATAGGCGGGACAGGTAATCACCACATCCTGTACTGGCGCACTCAGCGCCTCTTCCGCATCGGCCACCAGCTTGCGCAAAATATACGATGAAATCTCTTCGGGTGCATATTCTCTGCCCTCATAGAGAAAGCGCCAGTTGGCCTCACCCATATGCCGCTTCACCATCTCCACTACGGCCTCTGGACTGAGCAGAGCGCTATTCTTCGCCTCTTCCCCCACGATGCGCTGCTTCCCCTCAAACAACACAACTGAAGGAGTGGTTAATTGGTGTTCTTTGTTCGGAATGATGACAGCATTACCGTGCTGATCAATATAGGAAATACACGAATAGGTCGTGCCAAGATCAATGCCAAAGATGGTCTTCTGCTGATTACTCAATAGCTCCTCCTAAATTGTTGCATATTGCACAGGCATATAAAGTTGGTAAGAGATCAGCACAAAAATCTTCTGAAATACGGTCTCATCTTTCATTGCCTCATGCCTGACGCCCCCATTATCTTTTTAACTATAAATGAAGGGGCTGTACAAGAAAAGGCTTCTAGAGGGACAGATTGCAGAATAACGAACTGCCATTTTCGCGCTTGATACGAAAGAGGGGCATTTTATCTACCTGGGAAGCAGCTTGAGCATATCAACGAGTTGTATTTCACGAGGCAATATGGTACAGAAAGAATCAAGATACAAGCAATACCTGCAACGCTTCACAAAACAGCAGGGATCATGAGCAAAGGCAGAGACTTTTTGCTCATCAGGCATCGTATCTATCCGCTCAACCTGTCGTTTCTTCATCATGAACAAATGGTTAGAAGCTCGCTCTGTCGTCAACACATTCTGCTCATGATAAGGGGCATAGCGATTCTGGCCCCATTCTCTAAAGGTGAGCAGGATGCCGACGCTCATTTTCAGAGAATGGGGCCAGAATCGCCACCGAAAGGGGATGGGCAACTCAACATTGAGCTGCTCTTCCCATTCGGTCCGCAGCATCACAGGAAACAGTTTCTGAGTCATTGATCAGGAGATGGTTTATGATTTTTTTGTAAAAACTCTATAATGTGGGTTCGTAGCCGCGCGACTTTATCGCGCCTGGTCCACCATCCTCAAATGTGGCCCGTTGCACGATAAAGTCGCGCGGCTAAGACATCTCATCCTCTG
>JAICIM010000356.1 GCA_025928885.1 Ktedonobacteraceae bacterium
ATGTTTATTTTTTTGTCCCTTCCTATTCCCGCGTTGTCCACCATTAATAACTGGCCCATCGGTGCCTCTTAACCCCCCCGCAACTACGAATTACCTTGATGAGCAATTTTTCCCATGAAAACGGTATGATGGTATGATAGCATTGCATGAAGAAATGTTTATGAGAAAGTGAGAAAAAGAACATATGGCCGACTCATCTGCAATCCTTGATATAGAGAAGCGTGTTGAACATGGCTATGCTGAGAATAGTGGCGTCAAAATTCACTACGCCAGCCTCGGTAGCGGGCCGCTGATCGTTATGATTCATGGGTTCCCCGATTTCTGGTATACGTGGCGGCATCAAATGGCGGTACTATCGGAGCAGTTCCAGACGGTCGCCATCGATCAGCGCGGTTACAATTTAAGCGATAGGCCGCAGGGGGGCGAAAACTATCAGATGCGATACCTTGTGAGCGATGTTGCGGCGGTAATTCGTCATCTGGGCAGGGAGCGTGCAATCATCATGGGGCATGATTGGGGCGGAGCCGTCGCGTGGCAATTTGCGATGCATCTTCCTGCCCAGACGGAGAAGCTGATTGTGCTCAATCTGCCGCATATGCGTGGTCTGTTGAGAGAATTGAGGAATAATCCGCAGCAGCGAGAGAACAGTCAGTATGCGCGTAATTTTCAGCAGGAGGGGGCGCATCTCCAACTCACAGCTGAGAAGCTCAGCCAGTGGGTGACAGATCCGCAGGCCAGGGAGCGCTATATCGAGGCGTTCCATAGCTCAGATTTTGAGGCCATGCTGCACTACTACAAGCAGAATTATCCCCACGCACCGTATGAGGAAAGTTCGTCGCCGCTCGTGAAAGTTCAGGCTCCCGTGCTGCAAATTCACGGTCTGGAAGACAAGGCACTCTTGCCCGGCGCTCTCAACGATACCTGGGAATGGGTGGAGCAGGATTACACGCTCGTGACCATTCCTCACTCTGGCCATTTCGTGCAACAGGATGCCGCCGATCTTGTTACGCGCACAGTGAGAAGCTGGTTAACACGTTAGCTGCTTGTGCTACATGGGTCACGCTTGAGAGAGATGGCCCATGTGAGCTTATAACATGCTTCTATGAAAAGGTGAGTTGGGATAGTAGGAAATGGGGGGGATGGATTGGGCGGAGGAGGCGGGATTCGAACCCGCGAGAGCTTGCACCCTACACGATTTCCAGTCGTGCTCACTAGACCACTATGAGACTCCTCCTGGGTCGGCGGAGAGGGCGGGATTCGAACCCGCGAGGGCTTGCACCCTACCGCTTTTCGAGAGCGGCACATTCGACCACTCTGACACCTCTCCGCGAAGCAGTATAACATATCTCTTGTGATGTGACAAGCACTATTTTGGCAGGGTTTTTCACAAGCACAAGAGAACGAACGATCAAGTACTTCCTGTCGCCTCTTTGATAAACGCCGAGTACCAGCGCCCGCTCTCTTTGATGATGCGGCGCTGGGTGATGTAATCAACGTAGATCAGGCCGAAGCGCTTGCTATAGCCGTCGGTCCACTCGAAATTGTCCAGCAGGGACCAGACGAAATAGCCACTGATCGGCACTCCCTGCTTCAGTACTGTCTCCAGTTCCAGCAGGTGTTCGTGCAGATAACGCACACGCCGTTTGTCCGGCACATGACCTCTACCGTCCCAACTGTCCTCAAAGGCCGCTCCATTTTCTGTAATCAGAATCGTGGGTGGGGCATAGTCACGCTGTACGCGTAGTAGCATATCGGAGAGGCCCTGGGGATAGATCTCCCACGCCATCTGGGTATAGGATGCCTCCGGGACCGGCACAACTGGCTCGTAGTGCTGGGTGCGTAGCGGTGTGCGGATCAGTGAGCGCGAATAGTAGTTCACGCCCAGGAAATCCAGCGGCGTCGCGATGGTCTCCATATCTGTCTTTTCCATAGCCGGTGGCACTACCCCCAGATTGCTGAAGAGTTGTTCCGGGTAACTGCCGCGAAAGAGCGGATCGAGAAACCAGCGATTGTGCAGGATATCCAGATGCTCAACCCCCTGTCGCGTCGCCTCGCTCTCATCGGCAGCATAGATGGGTGTCAGATTAAGCGTAATGCCGACGTGTGTTTCGGTTTGAGCAAGATCGCGAATGCGTGCAGCCGCCAGTCCATGTGACAGCAGAAGATGGTGAGCGGCGAGAACGGCAGATGAAAGATCGCGAATGCCCGGCGCATGAGCACCAATGCCGTAGCCGAGATAGGCGCTGCACCAGGGTTCGTTATGCGTCACCCACCATGAGACACGATCTCCCAATTTGCGGACGAGAAGTTCGGCGTAATCGGCGAAGGCATAAGCCGTCTCGCGGTTCAGCCATCCTCCCTGTTCATGCAGTGCCAGGGGAAGATCCCAGTGATAGAGGGTGGCGACGGGGCGGATATCCTGAGCTAACAGGGCATCAACCAGCCGATCGTAGAAGTCGAGTCCGCGTGCGTTGATCGTCCCTGTTCCCTGGGGCAAGACGCGCGGCCAGGAGATCGAGAAACGATACGCTTTCAGGTGCAGCTCTTTCATCAGCGCGACATCATCGAGCATCCAGTGGTAATGGTCGGCGGCGATAGCGCCCGTTTCGCCGCGCCAGGTTGTACCTGGCTCTTTGACGAACGTATCCCAGATCGAGGGGCCGCGCCCATCTTCTCGTACGGCTCCCTCAATCTGGTAGGCAGAGGTGGCCGCACCCCAGAGAAAATCTGGTGGGAAGGCATGCAGAGGGGAGAGCTTGCGGCGAGAAGGGCTGCCAGCCAGTTGCACAGCCGAAAGATCGGGCGCGAAGCCGTGGATGTTCATAATATGTAAGATGCGTTCCCGCGTTTGCGGATCGACATCTGGCTTATGGTTCAACACGCGCGAGACCGTGGCTATCGAGACCCCGGCAAGTTGCGCGATGTCGCGGATCGTAAATTTTTTGGTCATACCCTTCATTGTGCCTGTGCAAAAGGCGAGTTTCTAGCAAACTCATCATAAGAACGAATGTCTGCATTATAGCGTGTAGCGATCACTTTCTCAACTGTTGCGTCCTTCTCTAACTGGAGCGCTACATCTCATTGATCTCCCCCTGCTCGTAGAGCCAGCGCACGAAATGCATGCGCAGATCGTCGGAGATGCGCTCTCGCATTTCATTATTTTCATAAAGATGTTCGCGTAAACGAATCAGTTGAACCGCCTCTTCCCAGTAGAAGCCGGTATCCATCAGCAGACGTAGTTGTTCATGTTCGCTTGCAGGAGAGAGAGAGGCGACGCGGGCCTCAGAGGATTGGCGGGGATAGTTATAGTCAGCAGAACTTTCCATAAAAGGGAATTGCCAGTTTTCCATTGTCATTTGCTCCTTTGAGTTGCAAGAGGAGACCATATGCAAACATAAAGCATCAGATGAATTCAAAGATTGTTTTCCATGCGCTAACCCTGCACACAAAGTCTCTCTGAAAGAAAGCTTCTAGCATTGCTATCGGCAAAAGATAGATCGGTGTATAGCGTTGAAGTGATAGGGAAGAGAGCATTCAAGGACTTCTGCACAGGGGACTGAGGACTTGAGTAAATAGTGCTTTGCTGCCTGGCGCTCTACACTTTCCTATGTGAAAGACGGAGAGAGCATTTGGGATGTTGGCTTAGGAAAGCTTGAAAGGAGTCGTATATGGGGGCGTCGGCAACGATAAGCGATACCTGGACCGAGTTTATCGAGACGCGGCGTTCGGAGTTGCGTAACGAATTAATTACCGCATATGCACCTCTCGCTCGCTTTGTTGTCGGGAGATTAGGGATACCACCAACCAGCCTGTTAGATACAGAAGATTTAATCAGTTATGGCATGATCGGGTTAATCAACGCCATTGACCGTTTTGACCCGGAGCGAGGCGTTCGCTTTGAAGCATTTGCCACGCCACGTATTCGCGGGGCCGTCATTGATCAATTGCGCCAGCTCAACTGGTTGCCGCGTGCCGCTGTTGCGCGAGTACGACAGGTTGAAAGTACGTTAGCAAGTCTGGAGCAGATGTTTGGTAGGCCAGCGACTGAAGAGGAAGCGGCAGGAGCAATGGGCGTCTCGTCTGAGCGCTACCGGCAGATGTTGCAGGAGATGAGCGCCACCATCCTCTCGTTGGATGCGCCTCTGGGGTCATTGATGCAGGAGGACGAGTTGACCTCGCTCAGCGATTTGTTGGAGGATGTAGATGCTTTGGGACCGGCAGAGCAGGTGGAACGGCGAGAATTGAGAAGCATTCTCACGCAGGCGATTGAGCGTTTACCCGAACGAGAACAGTTGCTGCTCTCTTTATACTACAAAGAGGAGCTGACGATGAAAGAGATCAGCAAAGTCATGGGTGTCTCTGAATCGCGTGTCTGCCAGTTGCGGATGCAAGCCATTATGCGCTTGCGCGTTGCGCTCTATACTTACCAGTCGGGTGAAGAGCGCCTCAATGCAATTGGTGAAATGGGAGAGAAATGTCGATCGCAAGCGGGGAAAAAGGGCGAAAATCCGCAGGCGATTGTCAGTAGAGGTTCCAGACAACGAGGTTCGTAGTGTCTCTAATCCTATTGGGATGACGTTGAACTATAATGTAGGCTGCATCGTATACACTACTGAAACGATGTTAAACGACCGATGATAGAGGTATAGAGTAATACGTTGGGAAGATGACGGCGTGTAAGATGAACATGCTCTGTATTTTCGTGTTGGGAGGGACATCATGAAAGTAGGTACAGTGGGTACGCATCTCCATGTGGTGCGAGCGAAGGTGCAGATCGGAAAAAAGGGCGCGGAAGAGCGTCCGATTACGATCGAAGAGGGGGCAATGATCCGTGCGGAGAAGCAAGCACTCATCAGACAGGGAATGCGTGCGGCACAAAGATGGCCGCAGGAACGTAATGTACGAGTAGAAGCGCTACGATCTCTGGTGCAAAGCGGTCATTATCGAATTGATAGCCAGGCTATCGCGGAATGTCTGTTAAATAACGAAACGCATTTCGTATAGGCGTGCTTAATTTTGACTTACGAGGTATACTAAGTATACCCACTATATGGTGAGTAAAGCGTCTAATTAAGAGGTGCCATAGCTCGTAAGGGCATGGTTGGCGAACCCGTTTTGCCCTTATTGTAGATATTGCTTCTCGCGCCTGTATATCGCGCCCTCGGGGCATCTGAATAGTGAAAGAGAAGAAATAGTAGTAGCTCTACGTTCGACACTCAATCTTCTTTTGCGGTCACGCTGAAAGAAGCGCCCACTGAGGGCGTTTGTCGCAGCGCAGGGACGCTTAGAACATGCTTCTGATGAAGGGAGCCTTGCATGCTTGTATTGCGACGGAAAGTTGGTGAAAGTATAGTGCTTGCTGGGGTTATCCACATTTCAGTGTTGGCTGTTGAAGGTGAGCGCGTCAAAATAGGTATCAGCGCCCCTCCTGATGTGTCGATTGTGCGTGAGGAACTGTTGCGCACGGCGACCAATACACCCAATCAACAGAGTACTCCGGTACAACAGCGATAGGAACCAGCAGCTCTATGATACGAGAGCGTGGATGACGCGTGTAATGTGTGCGGCATGTGTCTACACGCTCTTGTAGCTCGCTCAGGAAAGGTGGATTTTGGCAGCGTTTACTCTTCATTCCCGGTTGACATGGAGATGAGGGATGCTGTGTTAACAGGCATCCCTCATTTTTTTATTTGATAGTGATGATTATTCTGCTTTTACTTCCTCTGTGCGATGGCCATTGGCCTGCTCCTGCACCGTATTTTCGACCGCGCTGGGAGCTGCTTCCTGCCGTATGAACGCTTCGGTGAGGTCGCGGGCCTCATCATCTGGATACTGCACTGGCGGCGACTTCATCAGGTACGAGCTTGGTCCCTCCAGCGTGCCACTGATGCCGCGATCGAGGGCGAGCTTGACCATGCGAACCGCATCGATGACGACGCCAGCCGAGTTGGGCGAATCCCAGACTTCCAGCTTGAGTTCGACGTTTAGCGGGACATCGCCAAAGGTGCGCCCTTCCAGACGAATGTAGGCCCATTTGCGGTCACTGAGCCAGGGTACATAGTCAGAGGGGCCGATGTGAACGTTGTCTTCGCCCAGGTCATAATCGAGCTGGCTGGTGACGGCATTGGTCTTGCTGATCTTTTTAGATTCGAGCCGGTCGCGCTCCAGCATATTGTAAAAGTCGGTATTGCCGCCAACATTCAACTGCATCGTACGTTCCAGCTTGACGCCACGCTCGCGGAAGAGGCGAGCCAGTTTGCGATGCACAATCGTAGCGCCAACCTGACTTTTAATATCGTCGCCGATCATGGGCAGCCCGGCCTCTTTAAAGCGATTTTGCCAGTACTCTTCGCGTGCAATGAACACGGGGATACAATTGACGAAGCCAACGCCAGCTTGCAGCACCTGCTCCACGTACCATTTTGTGGCCGTCTCCGAGCCAACGGGCAGGTAGTTGATCAGGACATCGGTGCCAGTATCCTTGAGAATCTTGACGACATCAGAGGTCTGGCTGGGAGCCTTTTTGATGATTTTGGAGAGGTATTTGCCCAGACCATCGTGGGTCATGCCACGATAGACTTTCGCATCCAGTTTAGGTACGTCGGCGAAACGGTAGGTATTGTTTGGCGCAGCATAAATAGCTTCGCTGATATCTTTGTTGACTTTATTCGCGTCGATATCGAATGCCGCCGAAAATTCAATATCGTTGATGTGGTAGCCACCCAGGTTGACATGCATCAGGCCAGGTACGAAGTCTTCGGGGCTGGCGTTCCGATAATAGTGTACGCCTTGCACCAGCGAACTTGCACAGTTGCCGACACCAATAATACCCACACGCACTTTTTTACCCATTGTCTGTTACTCCTCTTCAGGTCTATCTGCGCGATGTTTTCGCATCACACTTATCTTTAAACATTGGTCTGCTTGATACTGTCCTTACTATACCTTTGCTGATCGCATCATTGCTATGGAATTTCTTACACATCTTCTGTGAAATACTAAACTCTTCGCCCAGTTCATAGTGGCATTACGAATTTCACTTGTTTATAAAGTATCGACGCTCTAGAGAGAAAATCTCATAAGTCTTTGCATTGCAGCCGCTATTATTGCTAAATCAATGAAAAGCTGTTGTTTCGTTCCGCGCTAATCCTACTATGAGACCATTTTTCCCTCTCCAGATTTGCCATAGTATTTTTATAATATGACAAATTTTGTTATACAGGAAGAGCAGAATAGGTTATATAATCATAACATTGAAACAGTAAATATAACCATTCCTATACTTGCTCAGCACTCTCTTCCTGTGTAGAGGATGTTATGCTTGATGCAATGAACGTGATCCAAGATGGAGTTCGTAGTTGCGGGGGGGTGTTGGTGCGGGCGCCGGATCAGTGATTAGTGACCAA
>JAICIM010000725.1 GCA_025928885.1 Ktedonobacteraceae bacterium
ACACAGCCTGGTTGTTCCTCCCTGCTCTGGTTCAATAATCCACACGATGATACCATACCGTGCTTTTCCACGTCGAGTAGGGGAGAAAAACAGCACATCCTGTTTCACTGTTCACCAATAGTTATCTTGTTGGTGGAGTAAACCGTTTGACTCACTATGTACAATCCAACCGTACTAATACTAGCTCTTCATAAGGGCGCTTATCTTATTTCGCCTGCCTATAAGGACCATCGCCCATGTTTTTATTCGTTCACGTCCCGGCGCTCACCCGAACCATTCTGACGGCGGTGGTTGCGCTGCTCACCCTGCTGGGCATTATGATTCGCCCGTTTAAGTTGGACGAGGCGTTGATCGCGCTGGTCGGTGGGGCGTTGATGCTGCTGCTCGGCCTGCTTCCCCCTCTGCAAGCGCTCAACACGCTGCTCAATGATTGGAACACGTTTCTCTTCTTTCTCGGCATGATGAGCCTGTCGGCGCTTGCAGAAGTGGCAGGCCTGTTCGACTGGCTGGCAGTTCAGGCGGCGCGGCTGGCTCGCAACAGCCCCGCCCGGCTGCTGCTCAACATCTTTCTGCTGGGCAGTTTGATTTCGATGGTCCTCTCAAATGATGCCACCGCGCTCATTCTCACCCCGATCGTCTATTCACTGGTTACACGTTTACGGCTCTCGGTCCTGCCTTATCTCTTCGCCTGCACGTTTATTGCCGACACCGCCTCGTTTCTCCTGCCTGTGAGCAACCCCATCAATATCATCGTGATGTCAAAGTTCCCGCTCGATCTCTGGACCTTTCTACGCCTGCTGCTCTTACCCTCCCTGCTGGCAATTGGTATCAATATTGGCGTCTTCTTTCTGCTCTATCACCGCCACCTACGAGGCCAATTCGATATGAAGCGGCTTCCATCGGCGGAAAGCAGCATTGAGCATCCCGCCTATTTTCGCTACACCTGTGGTATCCTGCTACTCGTTGTGGTGGCCTATGTGCTGGCTTCGGCGACGCGTTTCCCCCTCTCCATCGTCGCGCTTGGCGGTGCGGCCCTGTTGTTGATCGGAGCGTTACGTTGGAAGCGGACAACGATCCAGCATCTTGGTAAAGAGATTTCATGGTCGATCTTTGGCTTTATCGCTGGTATGTTCATTGTTGTGCAGGCCATCGAGAATACTGGTCTGACCGCTCAATTTGGACAACTCTTGCTACATCTCTCTGGCGGCACCAGCTTTGGCTCTGTGATGATTGGTACGTTGGGGGCCGCTTTTGGCACCAATCTCATTAATAATGTACCAATGGCGGTGGTCATGACCTCTGCGCTGGGCGGCGTGCAACATGTCAGCCCTTCGGTGCATCTCGGCTTCGTCGCGGCAACTATTTTCGGCTGCGACCTGGGGCCAAACCTGACAACGGTTGGTTCGCTGGCAACAGTGCTCTGGTTGCTGATCTTACGCCGCCGCAACCTCGATGTGTCAGGGCTAGACTATTTCAAGGTTGGCGTCCTGGTCACGCCGCTGATGCTGCTGACGGGAGCATTCGTCATCTGGCTACTTCTGCCCTATTAAAATCGGGAGGTTATTTATGCGCGTTCTCTGCTGCCTGGATGGCACCAATATCGAACAAATCACGCAAGCCCTGGCGACGTTGCTCCATAGCGATACCCGAAGCGTTGGACTGCTCTATGTGACGGATCGGGGGCCGCATGAGGAGATGGAGCGCCTGCGCCTGCGTCACCTGCGTCCTCACGAGTTGCGTGGCCCGAGAAGAGAGCAGATGCAACAGGCCGAACAGGCGGCGTCCCAGGATATTCTCAACGAGGGACAGCGCTTCATTCCCGGCTCCGAGCTACTGAACAGAGAGGGACGCCCGGAGCGCGAAATCGTCAATTGCGCCGTGGAGTGGAACGCCGATCTGATCGTGCTCTGTCCGCGCTCTCCGGGAGGACCCACGCTCCCTCCCGGTCCCAGGTCGGTCGGCCATGCCGCTCGCTTCGTCCTCGACCATGCTCCCTGCCCCGTCCTGCTCATACGCCCGATGACGCGCAATCAAGTACCTCGGTGAGCATAGAAGGGGACGAAGAGCGAACGTATCTCAGGAAAGCGCGGGCGCGATGGTCTGCCAGATGCCCTTTACAGCATCACGCCAGCCCTCAAAGTAAGCACCTTCATCAACTTCGACGCGGGTTATTTCGCCAGGAGTTGCCCCTCCGTTCTCGCCAAGATCCTGCTTCTGCCAGTACTTGAGCCGCTCCTGCGGGTGGAACGATTCAGGAAAACCTGGAAAAGGGACGCCTCCATGATGGTACACGACGTTATGAACGATAGCAGGCTTGCCGGGCATGCCTTTAGGAGGTAGTGGCGGTGCATAAAAAGCCGGTTCAGAAACTATCTGCCCTCCCTGCATAGGCACCTGCTGGAAATGCGTATGGAAAGCGGGTGGCTCTGGTGGCATTGGCGGCGGTGGTGGCGCAGGACGCGTGACGCCGAACATTTCGTCCCGTGTGTGGAAAAGCTTGGCGAGATGTTGTCCTTCCTGTTCTCCCAGATAAGTCGCCACACTCTGCAATTCATCACGAGTTGCCAGTTCCACAGCCCAGTTCACGCCATCTTCATAGCCACGCTGGTGCCAGCGCTCACGCGTACTCTGCAACCGTTGCAAGAGCCGGGCAATGCGGGGATCAGTGATGTTAGGTTGTCCTTCGAGCATCATTACTTCCTTTTCTAATGCTGTCGCACAGACTTTTGAAAGGTTGATCCGGTCACGCAATTGTTCCAGGCGTGCATAGAGCGCATCTGGAACGGTTATGTTCAAACGAGCCATGAGAAAACTATCCCTTCGATCAATGCATGATCTATACGTGTAACGCGCATTACTTATACGTACTATACACATTCAAAATAAAAAAGTCAAGCAAAGGCCAGGAATGCTCACTGGAGTTCGAAGTCGAGGATTATGAATTTGTACACCAATATCAGGACTCTTCGTGTTTCGTAGTTGCGCGACTTTATCGCGCCGGGTCGGCTTGTG
>JAICIM010000519.1 GCA_025928885.1 Ktedonobacteraceae bacterium
CGTGAAGCCGCCTGTCGCCTCCTTCGCCGCCGATGACATGCTGCTTTTCCAAACAGAATAGAAAACGTTACCTGATCTCATTGTGATACTATAGCTACAGGTTGAAGTCAGCAGGTAAACAAATTGTCAGCAAGGGAGTAAAAAACTGCCACTATGGAAGCAGGAATTATTGTTGTTGTTGTACTGATTATTATTGTTGCGGCTGTTGCAGTATTCGTTTTTCGCAAGAGGGGGCAGCAGAGCCAGGAGACGCAAACAGGGTTAAATGGGGATACTATCAGTGCAACAGTTCTTGAAATAGAAGAGAAAACAATATTGGTGAATCCAACTATCACCGAATTTGGCAAACGCTATTTCATCAAAGCGGAGTGGATCAACGACGCCAACCAGCGCACCTACTTATTCACCAGCGCTCCACTGCCAGAGGTGCCGGAGCATATTCATGTTGGCGGTTTCGTTAAAGTGCGCCTCAATCCTGAAGACCCCTATGAATATATAGTGGTATTGACCCCTTAGTTTTGATGGGGAAGGGAGCCGCAACGCCTTCCCCGGCAGTAATCTCCTCAGCGTTATTGTACGACGATCTCTCGTGGGCGCTTCCAGGCGGCGTGCGAGCTTCCCAACGTTTTCCCCAGGCACAGAAATTTCATATATTCATTGGTTTGACGACAGACGAGAGAAAATGTGTTAGAATTCTGAGGCATTCTTTTCTTTGCACGAGGCCATAAGATGGAAGAAGAAGTACGACACGATTATAATCGCAAGCCGGGGAGCGAGATTCAGGGATCGTACCGCCTGACGAAAGCGGAGGCGGCGCGACTGGCTGCCCTGCTGGAATCGCTGGATATCAAGCCCACCAACGACAATATCAAAAAGGTTGTGCGCTGGCTCATCACCCAGTTTGAGAAGGTCGATCCCGCCGACATTCAACGCCTGTTTCTTTCGGAATATCCCAGGCATCATGCGGCCATCATCGCATTGGAGAAAGCAGGGATACAGATTGCGAACAGGCGGCGCGGCATTGGCGAGATCAAGGCGCGGGGAGCGTTGCAGCTCGACCTGTTGCGCAAAGCCAGCGAGTTTGCAGTGGTAGAAGAGGAGCAGCGGCGCGGCGAATGTAGCATACAAAAATTGCAACATAAAATGTGTAGCGTGCTTTATTATGCAGCACTGGAATTCCTCTATGATCGCGACGAAGGTGTTTTTAACGATATCGTATCCCGCTATGCTGAACGAGCAGCCTTGACGGACGAAGAGGCGCTGGCAGCTGCAGTGGCGAAATGGACACAACGTGCCTCAACCCCGGTTGGCTGGCGGCAAAGCGATCCCGAAGCTTCATATCGGGAGGAGTGTCAGGCGATGGAAGCGGCCATTGAGCGGATGCGGCAAAAAACCACCACCTGATTTACACCCTTGACAAACGTATTAGATATCTGTTACATAGCTATGTAATAGATATCTAATACATGTCCGAAAGGAAAGAAAGACATGGTATCTCTCGTTGCTCGCGCATTTCTGCTGGCGTCTGAACTACATGCCAACCAGATACGTAAAGCGTCCTTTGTGCCGCGTGTACCCTATCTCAGTCATCTTATGGAGGTTGCTGGCATGGTCATGGCGAGTGGTGCGCCCGAAGAGGTGGTGGCGGCTGCGCTGCTGCATGATGCGATCGAGGATCAGGGGAATCAGACGCGCACCAGCATTGAGGAGCAACTGGGAGCCACTGTCCTGGCCCTTGTCGAGGAATGTACGGAGCCGGGAACGGGAGGAGCCACCAAAGCGCCGTGGCGTGAACGCAAAGTCGCGGCCCTGCAACGTGTCGAGCATCTTTCATTAGGGGCTTTTATGATTATGGTTGCCGATAAGCTGCAAAACGCTCGTGAAGTACAATATAACATGCTGTTGCGTGGCGATGAGGCATTTCTTGGCTTTCGCGCCGACAAAGCCTCTATTCTCTGGTTTCAACAGCAGATGATCCAGGTCATGCAGCAGCGCCTCGCCGTCCTCAGAGCGGAACAGCCCCAGGAACAGCTGCTGCTGATTAGCTCCTGCTGGCTGCAAGAGCTGAACACCGTTGGCAACTTTTTGCGTAGCCATTAACACTATTTTCCAAAACTTTGGAAATGAGCAAGAATTTACAAGCGTTTTTGTAGAGGATCGGATACTATAGCAATCGACGCATGTATAGCTTTTCTGGAAAGAGGAATCACACTTTTATCCCAAGCTGTTATGCTGGATGATGGGATATGCTCTTCTCTTGACTACAAGGAGAAGTCTATACATGCCGCGATAAGCCACTATATGGTAACTTACTGGTTTCTATGAGAAGAGCGCGATAAATCGCGCTTTTTTATTTTAAATTGATAGTATCTTGCATTTTATAGGGAACGGCCTCGATTGTTCTATGCTGGTGGGAAAGGAGGGGCCAATGAGGTACAATAGGGGGAGATGTTGATGTTTTTCTTCCAAGAGGTGGTTTATGCGTCTCCCGCTCAGATCTTTGCTCATCGGAGGTGCGCTCGGCATTACAACTACGGCTGCTGCGACGATTAGACAACGTTACCAGCAATGGCAGCGACAGCAGCGAGAGCGCCTGGAAGCCGAAAGTCAATCAATTGAAACTCCGCAGGGTTTGGTGGAGTATCGTTTGGAAGGGGAAGGCCCGGCACTGTTGCTGCTACATGGCAGTCCCGGCGGCTACGATCAGGCAATCGCGCTGGCCCATTTCCTCGAACTGCAAGATTATCGCGTAGTTGCGCCCTCGCGGCCCGGCTATCTGCATACTCCGTTGGCCAGTGGCAAAACGCCCGAAGCCCAGGCTGATCTCTATGCGCAACTCCTTGAGGCCCTGAACATCCCGGAGGTGGTCGTGATCGCCATTTCCGGTGGCGGCCCATCGGCGCTACAATTTGCGCTGCGGCATCCCGAGCGCTGTCGTGGGTTGATCTTGATTGCCGCCCTTTCGCAAAGTTATTCGGAGGAGGAGACCTATCATGCTCTGCCCTGGACACAGCGGCAGCGCAAGCGTGTGATGGATCGCTTGCTTGCTTCAGATCCCACCCTGTATCTCCTGCTCACACTCAGCAAGCAGTTGCCACCGGATATCGAGTATGAAATAGGCAATGCCCGCGAAATGCTTTCATCACTTGCATTGAGCGATCTACGCTCTTTCGGTTATGAAAACGATATGGAGCAGTTTGCCGACCTGCCCCATTATCCTGTGCGGGACATCATCGCGCCGACGTTGCTGCTACACGGCACCAGCGATATCGAGGTTCCCTTTGCACACTCGGAGCAGCTCGCCAGACGCATGCCCCACGCTCGTCTGGTCACCGTCTATGATGCCGATCACTTTACCGTTCTCTCCAATGAGGTCGCGGTCCCGTCGGTGCGGCGCTTTTTGCGTAAGATTTACCTGCAAGAGCATTTCAGTTCTGAATGGACAAAATAGAGCGGCCTTAGCCGAGATGCTTATAGAGAGCGCCTCCCAGTGGTCCCGCGATCTGGCCTGGGAGCCGCTTCCAGCAAGCGGTCAGCAATTGGAATTTGCGGCTCTGCTCCGATGTGGCCGCGAATCCGTCGTGGGAGGGATAGTAGTAGTATGGCAACCGCTCCTCGCTTGCTCCCCAGCGCCGTTTGAACTCCATTAAGCCCTGATTGTCGCGGGCCGTGCGCCCAAGATCGAGCGTGTGATATCCCTGCGCACAGCCCCAGGTGATGGCGGTCCAGAGCAGCAGATTATTGGGAGCCAGCTGCAAAAATTGCTCGTCAGACGCCCCATAAGCATATTTGACGGTGGAACCGGCAGTGAGCAGGATCATACCAGCAATAATCGTTCCTTCGTATTCAGCGAGCAGAAGCTGTATAGCGTTCTCAGCAACCAGAGCATCCCAGAGGGCGAGGAAGAAGCGTTGCGGTTGTGCGGGCATTCCATGTTTCATACGCGTGAGCAGATGAAGACGATAATACTGCTCCATCTCCGTCCGTTTGTTGGCGAAGCGCACCTGTACGCCCAGCTTTTGCGCCTTCTTGATCTGGCGCTGCACCGGTTTATGCAGGCCCGTCCAGACGTTGTGGGGGGCGGCGTGCAGCGGCAGCAGCCAGCGCACATAGAGATTGCTCTCAATCAGATCGGCATGCCCGGCAAGAAGGTCGTTGCAGCCGCCGCGTAGCTCAAGATAGCGTGCTTTTTGGGCAAGAGTAATCGCCCGATCGAGCAGTGTCTGTGCGTCGGTCGCAGCGACTGCCAGAAGGGGGCAATGGTCCGAAAAGGGCAGGGAGACGTAGCGCTTCCCCGTCAGTGGACTCTGGATGCGGTACAGCGGGAGCATGCCGGTGATCTGTCCAGCAGCGTCGGTCGTGGTCAGTGGTACAAGGGGATAGCCGTAGAGCTTCGTCAAAAGATCGAGCCAGCTCTGTTTATAATAGAACACTTCTTGTGCTTGCTGCTTGAGCAGAGGATGGAGGTGAGAGAGGGCTGTGTTAAGCATGGGCGTGACCACCTTTCAATGCTTTGAGAGAGCGAGAGAGGCCGATTGCGGCAATATCGCCCAGTGCGGGCAAGGGATCGCGCCAATCGAGAACTGAGAACGTCGTCGAGTTGAGCAGAGAACGCAGGTATGCGCCGGGCGTTGTGATGCCGGTCTGCATCTCCTGTAGCCCGGCTGGAATATCGGTGAGGAGCCGTACCCAGTGCTGCCCGTAGCGCGGGACGACGTGGCACGGCGGCTGGCCCTGGGCGTCACAGTATTGAATATAGGGAAAGTCGAGGCCACAGTTGCGGCAGAGCGAATGCCAGCCCCAGGGCCGCGCGTTGATATCAAGCAGCCTGTACTGGCCGTCGCGTTCATCGTATTTAAATTCGACTTCAACCATGCCCGAGAGTCGCATAAAGCGGAGCAGCTTGCTGGCTGGCTCGAACAGTTGTGGCACCTCCAGCGCCTCGACGAAGCAGCTATTCAAGCCATAATCGATGGGATACTGGCGGGTGCGCCGGGCCGTCATCGCCAGCAGCATCCGACCCTCTTTGCAGAACGCGCCGATAGAGAACTGTGTGCGCCCGTCGCCTGGAATCATCTCCTGCACAATAATCTCATCAGGCTTGATAAGCGAGGCTGCAATGCGATACTGTGTC